>CACEGO010000013.1 GCA_902559075.1 uncultured Pelagibacteraceae bacterium
ATTATTTTTCAAATAATCTATACATATTAGCTCTAAAACTGTTTCTTGGTTTGATTGATCAATATTCTTTGATCTTACTTTATCAACAAAATCAAACCTGCAAATACTATTAGTTTTTTTATATTCCTGATCATTTTCAACCCTAGTTCTTTTAATTGACAATAAAAAAACCTTATTGGATGCGAGATATTTTATGTCGGCAATTTTAACTTTAGCCCCTGAACTATAAGCCGAAATCATTTGTAACCCTTCTTGGTCACTCGCTATTATTTTTGCTAAATATTTATTCACTATTTTAATCTTTTAATTTTAACACCAATTTTTTTTAATTTGTTTTCGATTTTTTCATAACCTCTATCTAAGTGATAAATTCTATTAATATATGATTTACCATTAGAAACTATAGCTGCTAAAACTAAGGCAACAGACGCTCTTAAATCACTAGACATTAATTCGGCACCAATAAATTTTGTATTTCCTTCTATCGAAGCAATATTATTTTTAATATTTATTTTAGCTCCTAGTCTTTGTAATTCTGCAACATGCATAAATCTATTTTCAAAAATACTTTCTGTAATTGAACTTTTGCCAGCTGCTTTGCACATTAAAACCATCAGTTGTGCCTGAAGGTCTGTAGGAATTCCTGGAAACTCTTTAGTTTTAATACTTTTTATTGATTTTATCTTTTCAGGCCCTTTAATTAAAATTTTATTTTCAGTAGTTTTAATTTTAGCACCAACTTTTTTTAGTAATTTTATTTCTGTACCAATAATTCTAGGATTTAAATTATTTATTTGTAAATTACCTTTTGCAAGTGTTGCAGCAACACAAAATGTGCCTGCCTCTATTCTATCAGCCATTACAGAATATTCAGTCTTATTCAAACACTCTACACCTGTGATTTTACATATTCTACCCGACCATCTAATTTTAGCACCTGCTTTATTTAAAAAATTAGTAAGGTCTTTAATTTCAGGTTCAATCGCACAATTTTTTAAAATTGTTCTGCCTTTTGCTAGACATGCGGCAATTATAGAATTTTCAGTTGCTCCTACACTTATCTTTGGAAAATTTATAATCGTACCTTTAAGTTTTCCATTAGATTTTGCTAAAATATATCCATCCTTTAACTCATAATTCATACCAAGTTTTTTTAATGCTTCTAGATGATAGTTAACTGGCCTTGCACCAATTAGACAACCTCCGGGTAAAGAAGTTTTTGAATTATTGTATTTTGAAATTAATGGACCTAAAACTAAAATAGAACCACGCATTGTTTTAACCAAAGAATAACTAGCAAAAGTTTTCATATTTTTTTTATTTACAATTTTAGCTGTTTTTCGATCTTTTGATAAAATTACTTTGGAACCAAGAGATTTTAACAAATTAAGCATAGTATTGATGTCCCTAACTCTTGGTAAGTTTTTAATAATTACAGGCTGATCAAATAAGAGTGTAGCAGCTAATATCGGAAGAGAGGCATTCTTTGAACCTGAAATTGAGACACTACCCCTGATTTTACAGGGACCAGTGATCAGAAATTTATCCATAAATTACTTTTTAATCTTAGCAACTTGAATAGTAGTTTGACCCTGATATTTACCGTTCTTTGATTTATAGGTTGTTTCTGGTTGTGTATCAGATTTAAAAAACAAAAATTGAGCTATACCCTCATTTGAGTAAATCTTTGCTGGGTTCGGCGTTGTGTTACTAAGCTCAATTACAATATTTCCCTCAAATTCGTTTTCAATTGGAGTAACATTACATATTATTCCTGTTCTAGCGTAAGTACTTTTTCCAACACATATGCAAAGAACATCTTTTGGTATTCTAAAGTACTCTACCGTTTTGGCTAAAACGAATGAATTAGGAGGAATAATACAATGAGGACCTTTTCTCTCTATAAAATTATCATCTGAAAAATTTTTTGGATCTACTAATGAATTATTAACGTTAGTAAATATTCTATATTCATCAGAAATTCTAACATCGTACCCCATACTACTTAGCCCATATGATATTTTGCCCTCTGAAACCTGATGATCCAAAAAAGGCTCAATCATATTGTGTTCTTTACACATTTTTTTAATCCATAAATCAGGTTGAATAGACATTGTTTATTTTTTTTTTTTATTTTTTTTTTGAAAAATTTTTCTTTTTTTCAAATTTTTTTTAAGAGCTAATCTTAAACGCTCATTTTTATCTTTTGAACTCATTCTTTATCTGGGTTAGTCAAGAAATCTAAAGAAATTGGTTTATTCGGATCTAATGCTTTTGTTTTTCTTTCTTCTTCGTTTTTTTTGGAGCCTTCTTTTGCTAAACGTTTAGCTTTTTTTTCAGCAAGCTTTCTTTCTCTTTTAGCCTGCTTTTCCATAAGCTTATTACCTTTAGTTGATTTGTAATCGTAGTGAATTCCCATAACATTTTCCTAAAATAGATATAAATCATAATAACTTAAAAATTAAGGCAATAATTTGAAAAAAATGCTTTATTATCAGTAAAATATAAATTGTTTCAAAGCTCCTGTAGTTAAATGGTATAACAAGTCATTGGTAATGACTAGTTCCCTGGTCAGTACAGGGTGGGAGCACCATTAATTTTTATAAAAAAACTTTCTTAAAAATATTGTAATCAAAATTAAAATAAAAAAAACTGAAATTGGAAAATATATATCTGGTGATAAAATAATATCAGTTATCCCTGGGACTTCAGAATTTTGGTTTATAATCTTTTCTAAACCACTCCCAATATAAACAGTTAAAAAAATTTGAGGAATTATTCCAATTAAAGTAGCAAAGAAAAAATTCATTACTCTAACATTGAATAAAGTTGGGAGCAGACAACTTAACTGCCAAGGTATCCCACCTATGAAACGGTAAATTAACAAATAGATAAATTCAGATTTTTTGAATTTTATTTCTAAGCTTTGAAACTTATTCAAAAATTTTTCTCTAATTAATTCCTTCAAAAAATAATTACCAAAAACATACAAGAAAGTTGCACCAATACTTAAACCAAAAACAACAACGATAGTTCCAATCCATTTACCAAATATAAATCCTCCCATTAAAGCAACTGGGGAACCAAATCCTAGAAAAGGGAAAACCCATAAGATAGTTAATGATATAAAGATTATAGATATTAAAAATAAATTAGATTTTTTAAGTGCCGCGAAGTAAGATTGATTATCTCTTAAAAAATCATAAGACGTAATTTCTTCAAATGTAAATTTTGAAAAAAAGAAATACAAAAATAAGCAAACAATTAATAAATATGACAAACCAATAAATAATTTAATTTTTTTTGTATTTTCCATGATTCCTCTTATTTTAATGCTTAATCTTCTATTTGCTATTTTAATTATTACTAATATAAAGAGGCAAAAATTATTAAAAAACAATATCAAATCTAATTATGAAAAGAACTTATCAACCCTCAAATAAAAAAAGAGCTCGAAAACATGGTTTCCGCTCAAAAATGAAAACTAAAGGTGGAAAAAAACTTTTAGCTAGAAGAAGAGCGAGAGGAAGAAAATCACTAACTGTTTCAGTTTAAAAAAATGAAAAGCAAAATTATTGCTCTTTCAAAAAATGAGGAATTTAAAACTCTCCTAAAACAAAAAAAGATTTCAAACAAATATGTAACAATTTTTTTTGGTAACATACCATATAAAGATAAAAAAAAATTAAACATTTCTTTTTCTGTAAAAAAAAAGATAGCAATAGCCGTGAAACGGAACAAAATTAAGAGAAGGCTTAGACAAATTTTTAATGATGGAGTTAAACAAAATTTAATAAAACTTGAAAAATCTGTTCTTGTTATTGCTAATGCGGCTATGCTAAATAATGAATACAAAATTATAAAAGAAACTTTGTTTAAGGATTTTGAGAAAATAAAATAATGAATATTTTTACTGTAATTTTAATTAAATTTATCAAGGCATATAAATATTTGATTAGTCCTTTATTAGGTCATTCATGTAGATATTTACCGACATGTTCAGAATACACCATAGATGCTTTAAAAGAATATGGTTTTTTTAAAGGTTTGTTTTTGAGCACAAAAAGAATTTTATCCTGTCATCCTATAAAATTTTTAGGGGGAGGCGATGGGTTTGATCCAGTTAAAAAGGAAATAAAGGAGAAAAAAATTGGAAACTCGTAATATTATAGCAGCCATAAGTTTATCAGCTGCAGTGATCATATTATATTCACTTTTCTTCGCACCACCTCCGGTAACTAAAGAAAATTTAGCTGAACAAAATAAAACTGAACAAAACTCAGACGCTCCTAGTTTAGATCAAAAAGAAAATATAACTGAAATTTCTAGAGATGATGCTTTAAAAGAAAGTGAAAGAATTTTATTTGAAAACCAAAGTATTGTTGGATCTATTTCTTTAAAAGGAGCTGCAATTGATGATCTTACTTTCAAAGAATACAATGTCAGTTTAGAAAGTAATGAAAAAGTAAAATTTCTTGCACCACGAAGCTCTAAAGAAGGTTATATTATAGAAAGTGGTTTTATTACTACTGATAAAAATATTGATATTCCAAATGCAGATTCAATTTGGTCAGTTTCTGGAAATAATAAATTAACTGATCAATCTCCTATAAAACTAAGTTGGACAAATAATCAAGGTATTACTTTTGAAAAAGAAATTACTTTAGATGACAAATTTTTATTCACAATCAAACAGAGAGTTTTAAATTCTACAGATAAAAGCTATGACTTCTATTCTTATGGACAAATTATAAGAAATCAAATCCCAGAAGGTTTAACTGATTTTTATATTCTTCATGAAGGTCCAATCGCTACGTTAGATGAGGAATTAATTGAGGAAGATTATGACGACATAGAAGAGAAGAAATTTTCAAGAACTGCTCAAAAAGGATGGTTAGGAATTGGAGATAAATATTACATATCAACACTTATTCCACCAAGACAAAAAGAATTCAAAACTACAATGGATTATAAGAACAAGTACAGAATAAACTTTGTTACAACAGAACCATTAGAGTTAACTGGAAATTCATCTATTGAAGAAAATATGCAAGTGATAGTCGCTGCTAAAAGAGTTGATGTAATCGATGGATATGCAGAGACTTTAAAAATAGAGAAATTTGATCTTACTATTGACTGGGGAATGTTATACTTTTTAACTCGTCCTTTGTTCACTGCTCTAGAGTATTTCTTTAAAATATTTGGTAACTATGGTCTAGCTATCATAGCTGTGACTGTTTGTATTCGTTTAGCATTCTTTCCTTTGGCTAATTTCTCTTTTAGAAGTATGGCTAAGATGAAGGCCTTACAACCAGAACAAGCTCGTCTTAAAGAGTTACACAAGGATGATAAGATGGCACTTCAAAAAGCTACCATGGCTTTATTTAAGCGTGAAAAAGTGAATCCTATGAGTGGCTGTTTGCCCATTCTTGTCCAGATCCCAGTGTTCTTTGCTTTATACAAAGTTTTGTTTGTAACAATAGAAATGCGTCATATGCCTTTCTATGGTTGGATCGAAGATTTAAGTGCCAAGGATCCTACTTCAATATTTAATTTATTTGGGTTACTTCCATATGATGTACCATCATTTTTAGTTATTGGAGCGTGGCCCGTGGCAATGGGAGTTTCGATGTTTATTCAACAGAAATTGAATCCTGCCCCAACTGATCCAATGCAAGCTAAAATTTTTATGTTCTTTCCACTTTTCTTAACTGTAATTCTTGCGCCATTTCCAAGCGGATTAGTAATTTACTGGACAGTCAATAATATTTTAACAATGGCTCAGCAAGTCGTAATAATGAAACGTACAACAGTTAAAACTGCAACATAACACTTCAATAAATAATAAATGGATCTAGAAAAAATATTACCTGAAAATGGACCACCAATAACTGAGGTAACTAAATATATTAAAAAATATAAAAATGATTTAATTGTAATTAAATATGGTGGAAACGTTTTAATTGATAGAAACGTATTTAATAACTTTATTACTGATCTTAGTATTCTAAATAAATTGGGTCTTGCGACTGTGGTTATTCACGGAGGTGGTCCTAGAATAAAAAGAGAATTAGAAAAATCAAATATTCAATCAAAATTTATAAGAGGTCTAAGAGTTACTGATAGAAATATTATTAGTATAGTTGAGTCTGTTTTAATTGATTTTAATGATGACATTGTTAGTTCCTTAAAAGAAAAAGGAACGGAAGCAATTTCAATACATACAAAAAAAAATAATGTTATAAAAACTATACCAGAAGCAGAAGAGCTGGGATTTGTTGGAATACCTAATGAAATTAATAATGAACAAATACTAAAAGTGATTAATGAAAATAAAATTCCTATAATTTCACCATTAGGATTAGGCAAAGAAAATCAAACATATAATATTAATGGAGATACAGCCGCAATGGCCGTAGCAAAATCCTTAAAATCTAGAAGATTGTTGTTGATGACGAATGTAGATGGTGTTCTAGATAAAAATAAAAAACTAATTGAAGAAATTTCTTCATCTGAAATTTTGGAAAAGATTAAAGACGAAACTATTACTGAGGGCATGATACCTAAAATAAATGCTTGCTTAGATGCAATTAATAATGGTGTAACTGCAGTGGGTATAATTAATGGTACAAAACCGCATTCATGTTTATGGGAAATATTTTCTGACAAAGGTTCAGGAACATTAATAAGACAATGAAAGAATTAAAAAATATTAAGAACATATTATTTGATTGTGACGGGGTACTCTACAGTGACCTTGGGGGAGTATTTGGTCAAGTAAGTAAAAAAATGACTCAATATATTTCAAATAAATTAAATGTAGATTTAAAACAAGCAAAAGAATTACAAACAAATTATTTTCATAAATATAACACAAGTCTTAATGGTTTAATGATACATCACGATATACCTCCAAGAGAGTTTTTAGACTACGTGCACGATATTAATTTAGATTTTTTAGAAAAAGATACTGCTTTAAGGAATGAGCTAGAGAATATTAATCTAAACAAATTTGTGTTTACAAATGGTAGCAAAGAACATGTTAAAAATATTACTACTCACTTAGGAATTGAAGATCAATTTGACGGTGTATTTGATATTGTTGATGCTGAATACAGTCCAAAACCTGAGGCAAAAGCATTTGATCTGATGGTGAAAAAATTTCAAATTGATCCAACTGAAACACTTTACATTGAAGATATCGCAAAAAACTTGTCCATTGGAAAAGAAAGAGGAGCAAAAACAGTTTGGTTAATCAATAATGAATACTGGGGGAAAAAAGAGTCTAATCAAGAATATATTGATTACAAAATAGAAAATCTTTCTTTATTTTTAAAAGAAATAAGGTTATTAAAAAACTCATAAAATTATGAGTAATGAAAAAATTATAAATGAAGCTTGGGAAAATAAAGACCAAGTTAGCCAAAATTCAGATAAATCTTTAAAGGATGCTGTTAATCAAATTATTGATGATTTAGACAGTGGAAAAGTAAGAGTAGCTGAAAAGATCAATGGTGAATGGGTTACTCATCAACATCTAAAAAAAGCTATCATGTTAAGTTTTAGAATGTATCCAATGGAAAATTTAAATGGTCCATACAGTAGCTGGTACGACAAAGCTCATTTACTTAAAGGAAAAACAGCAGGATGGACAAAAGAGGATCATGAAAAAGCTGGTTTTAGAATGGTGCCTAATTCACCAGTAAGAAAAGGCTCATTTGTTGGAAAAAATGCAGTTTTGATGCCATGTTATGTAAATATCGGAGCATACATTGATGAAGGAACAATGATGGATACATTTAGTCGTGCAGGAAGTTGTTGTCAGATTGGAAAAAATTGTCATATCTCAGCAGGTACTGGAGTTGGAGGCGTATTAGAACCTGCTCAAGCGTTACCAACAATTATTGAAGATAATGTTTTCTTAGGAGCAATGTCTGAAGTAGTAGAAGGTGTAATAGTTGGAGAAGGCTCTGTTCTAAGTATGGGGATGTATATTGGACAATCAACAAAAATTGTTAATAGAAAAACTGGTGAAATAAGTTATGGAAAAATTCCACCTTATTCAGTAGTAGTTCCAGGATCATTGCCAGATAAAAACAATCCACAAGCACCATCTTTATATTGTGCAGTAATAATTAAACAAGTTGATGAAAAGACTAGATCAAAAACATCGGTCAACGATCTTTTAAGAGAATAAAAATGCAAAAAATTAACGAACTTCAATTAGCTAAAGAGCTAATTAGGTTTCCATCTATAACAAAAACTGATGCTGGAGTAATTAAATTTTTAGAAAAAAAATTAAAAAAACTTGGCTTCAAAACAAAAATACTCGAGTTCAAAGATAAAAATAGTTATCCTGTAAAAAATCTTTATGCAAGACTTGGTACTGAAAGTCCAAATTTTTGTTATGCAGGCCATTTGGATGTGGTGCCACCTGGTAATTTAAATGATTGGACTGTTAATCCTTTTAAACCTGCTGTTAAAAAAGGATACTTAATTGGAAGAGGTGCAAATGATATGAAAAGCTCAATAGCTGCATTTGTTACCGCAGTAAATAATTTTTCTAAAAATAAAAAATTCGATGGGTCTATTAGCCTTTTAATTACTGGAGACGAAGAAGGAATTGCAATTAATGGGACAAAAAAGGTTGTTGAGTATTTAAGAAAAAGAAGAGAAAAAATAGATTTTTGCTTGGTAGGAGAGCCTACTAATCCAAATAAACTAGGAGAAATGATAAAAATTGGTCGAAGAGGTAGTATTACTGGAAAATTGTCTGTGATTGGAATTCAGGGTCATGTCGCTTACCCAAATAGAGCTAACAATCCTTCAACAGCTTTGGTTCGAATACTCAAAAAGTTAAAAGAAATTAAATTTGATAGAGGTACAAAAGATTTTCAACCCACAAATTTGGAAATAACAAAAATTAACATTGATAATTCAGCTGACAATGTAATTCCAGGATTGGCTAGTGCATCCTTTAATATTAGATTTAATAACAAGCACACATCTTACAAATTAAAGAAAAAAATTAATAAAATAATAAAACAAATTTGTAATAAAAATAAATCAAAATATAAAATTGAATATAGTGTTTCTGGTGAGGCCTTTTTAACCAAACCTAATAAAACTACATTTATGATACAAAATACAATTAAGAAAATTACTAGAATTAAACCTAAATTATCTACAACTGGTGGCACGTCGGATGCTAGATTCATAAGAAAAATAGCTCCATGTTTAGAATTTGGATTAGTGGGAAAAACTATGCATAAGGTAGGTGAATGTGTGTCCTTATCTGATTTAAAAAGATTAACTTTAATTTATACTAAAATCTTAGATAATTATTTTAAGTGAAAACTGGCTTAATTACATCAGATACATCTCAAAATCATGATACAGGTCCTGGACATCCAGAACAAATAGCAAGAGTATCTGTCATAGTAGAAAATTTTAAAAAACTTAATAATAAAAATCTTATATGGAAGAAACCATCTAAAGTTTCAGATGATATTCTATTAACCACACATGAAAATAATTATTTAAATTTAGTAAAAAGTTCTTTCCCAAAAAAAGGTTTTTCTTCACTTGATGGTGATACTATCATTTCACCCGGAAGCAAAGACGCAACTTTCGATGCAGTTGGATCAATAATTGCTGCAATTGATGGGGTGGAAAAAAAAGAATTTAGAAATGCCTTCTGTAGTGTTCGACCTCCTGGACATCATAGTTCACAAAATAAGGCTGCTGGTTTTTGCATTTTAAATTCAGTGAGTATTGGTGCAAATTATTTGTTGAAAAAATATAAATATAAGAAAGTTGCAATAATAGATTTTGATGTACATCATGGAAATGGAACACAGGATATTTTTTATGAAAATGAAAATGTTCTCTTTATATCAACCCACCAATATCCCTACTACCCAGGAACTGGCTCAGAAAATGAAAGAGGTAAATTTAACAATATCTTTAATATACCTTTGCCAGCTGGCATAAGTTCAGAAGAATATTTAAACGTATTTGACCGTGTATTAAAAAAATTAGAAGAGTTTAGACCTGAGTTTATATTGATTAGCGCTGGTTTTGACGCCCATGAAGATGACCCTCTCGCTCAATTTAATTTAAAAACAGAGGATTATTTTACTATTACTAAAAGAGTATTAGAGACTTCTAAAAAGTTTTGTAATGGAAAAGTTGTTTCAATTTTAGAGGGTGGTTATGACCTAAATGCACTTCGAGACAGTACTAAAAGACACGTTGATGCTCTTTTAGAATTTAATTGATAATTCTTAAGAAAACTCTAAATAAAAATTTCATGAAGTTATATAAAATAAAAAAATCTGGCATTGATAATAAAGGAAGAGGACTTTATGCAACTCGTGACATTAAAGAGGGAACCAAAATAATTGACTATGTCGGAAATCTTATAACAAAAAAACAAACACAAGATTCTAACAAGTACGATAATAGTAAACCAATATATTTATTTACAATAAATAAAAGATACGATCTAGATGGAGATTTTCCATGGAATACCGCAGGTTTAATTAATCATTCTTGTGATAACAATTGTGATTACGATGGAAAGGGATTGAAAATTTGGGTCAAAGCAATCAAAGATATTAAAAAAGGTGAGGAGTTTACCTGTGATTATGGATTTGGTTATGATGAAAACTACAAACAATTTCCTTGTAAATGTAAATCAAAAAACTGTTGTGGGTATATTGTAAGAGCTGAGTCTAGATGGCGAATAAATAAAAAGTTTGCTATGAGCAATAAAAATCAATTAATAAAGAACTCTAAATAAAAATAAACCACTTGGTGGTGCTGGAGGAGCACACAGTGTTCTTTTTTTTAACTTAAATCTCTTTTCAAAAGTTTTCAAATCCCATTTAGTTTCTCCCAAGTATTTTAAACAACCAACCATAGATCTAACCTGATGTTGTAAAAATGATTGCGAACTAAATTGAAATTCAATTTTATTTTTTGATGATTTAATTTTAATTGATTTAATAGTTTTAATTGGACTTTTAGCGTGACAGCTTGAAGATCTAAAAGTTGAATAATCATTAGTTCCTAATAACTTTTTTGCACCCTTTTTCATTAAGTCTAAATTTAAAGGTCTACGAACATGCCATGCTCTATTTTTTTCGATTATTGGTTGGCTTATTTGATTAAAAATAAAGTATTTATAAATTCTTTGTTTTGCTGAAAATCTAGCATGAAATTTATTATTTCTTTTTTTAATATTTTTAATTGCAATGTCCTTTAAATTTAAAAAATGATTGATGGATTTTAAAAATTTAATTTTATCCGTTATTTTATTTTTGCAATCAAAGTGTGCAGATTGCTCAAATGCATGAACCCCTGCATCAGTTCTTCCTTGACCATGTAAAACAATTTTTTCTTTTAATAATTTTGATAATTTTTCTTGAATTAATCCTTGGATTGTTGGGCCCTTTTTTTGAATTTGCCAACCTCTAAAATTTGTCCCTACATACTCGATAAGTATTTGGTATCTATTCATTATAAAAATGAACCCTTTTTAATTTGTGTTCCTAAAACAAATTCCCCAATACTTTGAGGTTTTTTTCCTTGTCTTTGTATTTCTTTAATTTTTATTGATTTTTTATCTCCACATGAAATTTCTAAATGGTCAGATAAAACCTCACCTGGTTTTCCTTGTGATTGTCCAATTTCTGCTTTTAATATTTTATATCTCTCACCGTTAAACATGAAATAAGCTCCTGGAACTGGATAAAGTCCATTTATTTTACCAATTATAATTTTAGCATCTTCTTTCCAATTAATCTGCCCCTCTAATTTTTGAATTTTTGGTGCGTATGTCGCTGATGAGTGATCTTGTTCTATAAAGTTTGCTTTATCATCATATATATCATCGATATTATCTAAAATTTTCTCTGCAGCCAAACTTGATAGCTTTTCATTAATATCTTCAGCGTTTAAATTGCTTTCTATATTAATTTTATAAATATTACATACAGGTCCTGTATCTAGTTCCTCTCCTATTTTCATAATACTAATTCCTGTCTCTTTATCTAAATTCATAATTGATCTTTGAATAGGAGCAGCACCTCTCCATTTTGGAAGAATAGATGCATGTATATTAATAAATCCTTTTTTAGTTAAATTTAAATATGACTTTGGTATAATTTGACCATAAGCAACAACTATTACTAAATCTGCCTCTAAAGATTTAAAATACTCTAACTCCTCTAAATTTTCTTTTAATGAATTTGGTGTTCTAAATTCTATGTTTAAAGTTTCTGAAATTAATTGAATTGGTGACTTGTTAATTTTTTGACCTCTTTTAGATTTTTGAGGTGGTTGTGTATAAACGCAAGAAATAGGATATCCATTTTGATAAAGTGATTTTAAAATTGGAACAGCGAACATGGGTGTACCCATAAAAACTATTTTCTTTAGCATGTTTAAAGAACTGCTGCTGTAGATTTTTTCTTAGATAATTTTTTAATTATCATCGACCTTTTTAATTTTGAAAGATAATCAATAAATAGTATGCCCTCTAAATGGTCCATTTCATGCTGAATACATGTTGCAAGAAGACCATCTGCCTTTAACAATTTCCTTTCTCCATCATAATCAAGATATTCTACTTCACACTTACTAGGTCTATCAATTTCTGCAAACTGATTTGGCACGGAAAGACATCCTTCCTCATAAGTTGCTTTTTCTGGATCTTTATTTTTTATAACTGGATTTACGAAATATCTTGGCTCTTTTTTATTCTCATCTTTACTTATATCCATTACAATAATTCTCTTTGGTACACCAACTTGTATAGCTGCGAGACCAATTCCATTTGCGTCATACATTGTCTCAAGCATATCATCCATTAACTTTTGCTCTTCAATGCCCACCTTGTCTACTGGTTTAGAAATTTGCCTTAGTAGTTTATTTGGTTCTGTAATTATTGTCCTGATAGCCATATAATTTTACTTTATTATAATTATTATACTTTTAAAGGAAGAACTTTTAGCAAAAGCTTATTTCTAATTAAATCAGCATTTATTTGGTTTAATGATGTCAAAATAAAATATAGATTTTTTTCATCTATATTTTCTACTTTTTCTTTTCCTATAATCTCAATTAAAGTAAGGAGAAGAGTTCCAACTTCTTTATCATTAATTAAAGTTTGAAGATTACTATCTAGAACACCATCTACATTCGTCATCAACAACAATCTTCTAGATTTTAAGGATTTTGCTACGGCCATTGCGGCTGTATCTCCATTAATATTATATGTTTGATTTTCTTTGCCTAATCCTAATGGTGAAATTATAGGAATTTTATTTTCATTAATCACTTTTAGTATTTGTTCATTATTAATTTCATTAGGTATTCCAACAAATCCCAGCTCTTCTGCTTCTGGTATAGTTTTTATAACATTATTTTTTTTTGTATGTATTGAAATTGCTTCCGTTCCTTTTTCTTTTAAGGAACTAACAATGTCATCATTAAAATCAATTAAAACAGACTCAACTATACTAATAATATTTCTATCAGTAACTCTTAGACCTCTTATAAATTTTGATTGAATATTTGATTTTTCTAATTCTCTTTTTATTCTAGGACCACCTCCGTGAATAACCACAGTCGCAAGACCCAATTTATTTAGAATACTAAGATCAGTAATAAAGTTATTAAATACGTTTCTATCAATTAAAACGTTTCCACCATATTTAATTACAATTAAATCATTTTTATATTTTTTAATATATTTAGTTACCTCAGTTATTGGTGGTCCATTTTCAGGTAATATTTTTTCTAGATCCATTTATTATTTATTGAAGTGTTATGTTGCAGTTTTAACTGTTGTACGTTTCATTATTACGACTTGCTGAGCCATTGTTAAAATATTATTGACTGTCCAGTAAATTACTAATCCGCTTGGAAATGGCGCAAGAATTACAGTTAAGAAAAGTGGAAAGAACATAAAAATTTTAGCTTGCATTGGATCAGTTGGGGCAGGATTCAATTTCTGTTGAATAAACATCGAAACTCCCATTGCCACGGGCCACGCTCCAATAACTAAAAATGATGGTACATCATATGGAAGTAACCCAAATAAATTAAATATTGAAGTAGGATCCTTGGCACTTAAATCTTCGATCCAACCATAGAAAGGCATATGACGCATTTCTATTGTTACAAACAAAACTTTGTATAAAGCAAAGAACACTGGGATCTGGACAAGAATGGGCAAACAGCCACTCATAGGATTCACTTTTTCACGCTTAAATAAAGCCATGGTAGCTTTTTGAAGTGCCATCTTATCATCCTTGTGTAACTCTTTAAGACGAGCTTGTTCTGGTTGTAAGGCCTTCATCTTAGCCATACTTCTAAAAGAGAAATTAGCCAAAGGAAAGAATGCTAAACGAATACAAACAGTCACAGCTATGATAGCTAGACCATAGTTACCAAATATTTTAAAGAAATACTCTAGAGCAGTGAACAAAGGACGAGTTAAAAAGTATAACATTCCCCAGTCAATAGTAAGATCAAATTTCTCTATTTTTAAAGTCTCTGCATATCCATCGATTACATCAACTCTTTTAGCAGCGACTATCACTTGCATATTTTCTTCAATAGATGAATTTCCAGTTAACTCTAATGGTTCTGTTGTAACAAAGTTTATTCTGTACTTGTTCTTATAATCCATTGTAGTTTTGAATTCTTTTTGTCTTGGTGGAATAAGTGTTGATATGTAATATTTATCTCCAATTCCTAACCATCCTTTTTGAGCAGTTCTTGAAAATTTCTTCTCTTCTATGTCGTCATAATCTTCCTCAATTAATTCCTCATCTAACGTAGCGATTGGACCTTCATGAAGAATATAAAAATCAGTTAAACCTTCTGGGAT
Organism: uncultured Pelagibacteraceae bacterium; assembly: GCA_902559075.1. Taxonomy (GTDB): domain Bacteria; phylum Pseudomonadota; class Alphaproteobacteria; order Pelagibacterales; family Pelagibacteraceae; genus Pelagibacter. The sequence goes on from CACEGO010000013.1 coordinate 14,903, forward strand.
TTGATTTCTTATAATTTGTCCATAAGAATAGAAGTCATAGCTTTTATCTGTAGAATTTAAAACTCTCTGTTTGATTGTGAATAAAAATTTGTCATCTAAAGTAATTTCTTTTTCAAAAGTAATACCTTGATTATTTGTCCAACTTAGTTTTATAGGAGATTGATCAGTTAATTTATTATTTCCAGAAACTGACCAAATTGAATCTGCATTTGGAATATCAATATTTTTATCAGTAGTAATAAAACCACTTTCTATAATATAACCTTCTTTAGAGCTTCGTGGTGCAAGAAATTTTACTTTTTCATTACTTTCTAAACTGACATTGTATTCTTTGAAAGTAAGATCATCAATTGCAGCTCCTTTTAAAGAAATAGATCCAACAATACTTTGGTTTTCAAATAAAATTCTTTCACTTTCTTTTAAAGCATCATCTCTAGAAATTTCAGTTATATTTTCTTTTTGATCTAAACTAGGAGCGTCTGAGTTTTGTTCAGTTTTATTTTGTTCAGCTAAATTTTCTTTAGTTACCGGAGGTGGTGCGAAGAAAAGTGAATATAATATGATCACTGCAGCTGATAAACTTATGGCTGCTATAATATTACGAGTTTCCAATTTTTTTCTCCTTTATTTCCTTTTTAACTGGATCAAACCCATCGCCTCCCCCTAAAAATTTTATAGGATGACAGGATAAAATTCTTTTTGTGCTCAAAAACAAACCTTTAAAAAAACCATATTCTTTTAAAGCATCTATGGTGTATTCTGAACATGTCGGTAAATATCTACATGAATGACCTAATAAAGGACTAATCAAATATTTATATGCCTTGATAAATTTAATTAAAATTACAGTAAAAATATTCATTATTTTATTTTCTCAAAATCCTTAAACAAAGTTTCTTTTATAATTTTGTATTCATTATTTAGCATAGCCGCATTAGCAATAACAAGAACAGATTTTTCAAGTTTTATTAAATTTTGTTTAACTCCATCATTAAAAATTTGTCTAAGCCTTCTCTTAATTTTGTTCCGTTTCACGGCTATTGCTATCTTTTTTTTTACAGAAAAAGAAATGTTTAATTTTTTTTTATCTTTATATGGTATGTTACCAAAAAAAATTGTTACATATTTGTTTGAAATCTTTTTTTGTTTTAGGAGAGTTTTAAATTCCTCATTTTTTGAAAGAGCAATAATTTTGCTTTTCATTTTTTTAAACTGAAACAGTTAGTGATTTTCTTCCTCTCGCTCTTCTTCTAGCTAAAAGTTTTTTTCCACCTTTAGTTTTCATTTTTGAGCGGAAACCATGTTTTCGAGCTCTTTTTTTATTTGAGGGTTGATAAGTTCTTTTCATAATTAGATTTGATATTGTTTTTTAATAATTTTTGCCTCTTTATATTAGTAATAATTAAAATAGCAAATAGAAGATTAAGCATTAAAATAAGAGGAATCATGGAAAATACAAAAAAAATTAAATTATTTATTGGTTTGTCATATTTATTAATTGTTTGCTTATTTTTGTATTTCTTTTTTTCAAAATTTACATTTGAAGAAATTACGTCTTATGATTTTTTAAGAGATAATCAATCTTACTTCGCGGCACTTAAAAAATCTAATTTATTTTTAATATCTATAATCTTTATATCATTAACTATCTTATGGGTTTTCCCTTTTCTAGGATTTGGTTCCCCAGTTGCTTTAATGGGAGGATTTATATTTGGTAAATGGATTGGAACTATCGTTGTTGTTTTTGGTTTAAGTATTGGTGCAACTTTCTTGTATGTTTTTGGTAATTATTTTTTGAAGGAATTAATTAGAGAAAAATTTTTGAATAAGTTTCAAAGCTTAGAAATAAAATTCAAAAAATCTGAATTTATCTATTTGTTAATTTACCGTTTCATAGGTGGGATACCTTGGCAGTTAAGTTGTCTGCTCCCAACTTTATTCAATGTTAGAGTAATGAATTTTTTCTTTGCTACTTTAATTGGAATAATTCCTCAAATTTTTTTAACTGTTTATATTGGGAGTGGTTTAGAAAAGATTATAAACCAAAATTCTGAAGTCCCAGGGATAACTGATATTATTTTATCACCAGATATATATTTTCCAATTTCAGTTTTTTTTATTTTAATTTTGATTACAATATTTTTAAGAAAGTTTTTTTATAAAAATTAATGGTGCTCCCACCCTGTACTGACCAGGGAACTAGTCATTACCAATGACTTGTTATACCATTTAACTACAGGAGCTTTGAAACAATTTATATTTTACTGATAATAAAGCATTTTTTTCAAATTATTGCCTTAATTTTTAAGTTATTATGATTTATATCTATTTTAGGAAAATGTTATGGGAATTCACTACGATTACAAATCAACTAAAGGTAATAAGCTTATGGAAAAGCAGGCTAAAAGAGAAAGAAAGCTTGCTGAAAAAAAAGCTAAACGTTTAGCAAAAGAAGGCTCCAAAAAAAACGAAGAAGAAAGAAAAACAAAAGCATTAGATCCGAATAAACCAATTTCTTTAGATTTCTTGACTAACCCAGATAAAGAATGAGTTCAAAAGATAAAAATGAGCGTTTAAGATTAGCTCTTAAAAAAAATTTGAAAAAAAGAAAAATTTTTCAAAAAAAAAATAAAAAAAAAAAATAAACAATGTCTATTCAACCTGATTTATGGATTAAAAAAATGTGTAAAGAACACAATATGATTGAGCCTTTTTTGGATCATCAGGTTTCAGAGGGCAAAATATCATATGGGCTAAGTAGTATGGGGTACGATGTTAGAATTTCTGATGAATATAGAATATTTACTAACGTTAATAATTCATTAGTAGATCCAAAAAATTTTTCAGATGATAATTTTATAGAGAGAAAAGGTCCTCATTGTATTATTCCTCCTAATTCATTCGTTTTAGCCAAAACGGTAGAGTACTTTAGAATACCAAAAGATGTTCTTTGCATATGTGTTGGAAAAAGTACTTACGCTAGAACAGGAATAATATGTAATGTTACTCCAATTGAAAACGAATTTGAGGGAAATATTGTAATTGAGCTTAGTAACACAACGCCGAACCCAGCAAAGATTTACTCAAATGAGGGTATAGCTCAATTTTTGTTTTTTAAATCTGATACACAACCAGAAACAACCTATAAATCAAAGAACGGTAAATATCAGGGTCAAACTACTATTCAAGTTGCTAAGATTAAAAAGTAATTTATGGATAAATTTCTGATCACTGGTCCCTGTAAAATCAGGGGTAGTGTCTCAATTTCAGGTTCAAAGAATGCCTCTCTTCCGATATTAGCTGCTACACTCTTATTTGATCAGCCTGTAATTATTAAAAACTTACCAAGAGTTAGGGACATCAATACTATGCTTAATTTGTTAAAATCTCTTGGTTCCAAAGTAATTTTATCAAAAGATCGAAAAACAGCTAAAATTGTAAATAAAAAAAATATGAAAACTTTTGCTAGTTATTCTTTGGTTAAAACAATGCGTGGTTCTATTTTAGTTTTAGGTCCATTAATTTCAAAATACAATAATTCAAAAACTTCTTTACCCGGAGGTTGTCTAATTGGTGCAAGGCCAGTTAACTATCATCTAGAAGCATTAAAAAAACTTGGTATGAATTATGAGTTAAAGGATGGATATATTTTAGCAAAATCTAATGGAAAACTTAAAGGTACGATTATAAATTTTCCAAAGATAAGTGTAGGAGCAACTGAAAATTCTATAATTGCCGCATGTCTAGCAAAAGGCAGAACAATTTTAAAAAATTGTGCGATTGAACCTGAAATTAAAGACCTTACTAATTTTTTAAATAAAGCAGGTGCTAAAATTAGATGGTCGGGTAGAATATGTAAAATCACAGGTGTAGAGTGTTTGAATAAGACTGAATATTCTGTAATGGCTGATAGAATAGAGGCAGGCACATTTTGTGTTGCTGCAACACTTGCAAAAGGTAATTTACAAATAAATAATTTAAATCCTAGAATTATTGGTACAGAAATAAAATTACTAAAAAAAGTTGGTGCTAAAATTAAAACTACTGAAAATAAAATTTTAATTAAAGGGCCTGAAAAGATAAAATCAATAAAAAGTATTAAAACTAAAGAGTTTCCAGGAATTCCTACAGACCTTCAGGCACAACTGATGGTTTTAATGTGCAAAGCAGCTGGCAAAAGTTCAATTACAGAAAGTATTTTTGAAAATAGATTTATGCATGTTGCAGAATTACAAAGACTAGGAGCTAAAATAAATATTAAAAATAATATTGCTTCGATAGAAGGAAATACAAAATTTATTGGTGCCGAATTAATGTCTAGTGATTTAAGAGCGTCTGTTGCCTTAGTTTTAGCAGCTATAGTTTCTAATGGTAAATCATATATTAATAGAATTTATCACTTAGATAGAGGTTATGAAAAAATCGAAAACAAATTAAAAAAAATTGGTGTTAAAATTAAAAGATTAAAATAGTGAATAAATATTTAGCAAAAATAATAGCGAGTGACCAAGAAGGGTTACAAATGATTTCGGCTTATAGTTCAGGGGCTAAAGTTAAAATTGCCGACATAAAATATCTCGCATCCAATAAGGTTTTTTTATTGTCAATTAAAAGAACTAGGGTTGAAAATGATCAGGAATATAAAAAAACTAATAGTATTTGCAGGTTTGATTTTGTTGATAAAGTAAGATCAAAGAATATTGATCAATCAAACCAAGAAACAGTTTTAGAGCTAATATGTATAGATTATTTGAAAAATAAT
>CACEGO010000014.1 GCA_902559075.1 uncultured Pelagibacteraceae bacterium
TAGAAGAAGGAAAAATCATTGAGGGAAAAATTAACAAAATTACTGAAAAATTTGTATTCTTATTTGTTGAGGGACTAAAATCAGAACCAATTTTAGACATAAACGAATTAAAAAGTCTTGGACTTTCAGATAAAATTAAAATTGGGGAAACCATTTCCGTTCTTCTTGAAAAAATCGAGGATAAAAATGGTGAAGTTATTGTTTCAGCTAGTAAAGCTCAAAAAATTAAAGGGTGGGATAAACTTGTAGAAGCTTACGAAAAAAATGAACCAATAATGGGTAAGATAACCTCAAAGTGTAAAGGAGGTTGCATTGTAGAACACATTGATACTGGTTCATTGATGTTTTTACCTGGATCTCAAATAAGTGATAAACCTTTAAAAGATATTAGTCATTTGATGAATGAGCCTCAAAAATTTGCCCTAATAAAACTTGATAAAATAAGAGGAAACGCTTGCGTATCCAGGAGAGAAATTATTTCTTCTTTCAAAAAAGAGGATAAAGCTAAAATAATTGAGAAATATAAGATAGGCGATATTATAAAAAATGCAGAAGTTAAAGGATATAGTTCATTTGGCTGCTTCTTTAATGTCAACGGAGAACTTGATGTATTAGTTCATTTGCAAGAGATTTCATATTCAAGAGTAAATCACCCTGATGAAGTTTTTAATATTGGGGAAAAACATGACTTAAAAGTTATAAGTGTTGATAAAGAAAAACTACAGGTCGGTTGCTCAGTAAAACAATTGTCCCCCGATCCTTTTGAACATATTGAAAATTATGAATTAAATAAAATTTATAAAGTCAAGGTTGTTAAATTAATGGATTTTGGTGCTTTTTGTGAATTAGAACCAGGGCTCACTTCACTTCTTCATACAAGTGAACTAAGCTGGACGAAAAAAAATGTTTCTCCAAAAAAAATGTTGAAAGTTGGCAATGAAATAGATTGTATAATAACTGAAATTGACAAAGAAAAAAGAAGAGTAGCTATCTCACATAGATTAACACAAGAAAATCCTTTTGAAACATTTGAAAAAAAATATCCTGTTGGTACTATTATTGAGGGTGAAGTTGTTAACAAAAATGAATATTCGCTATTTGTAAAAGTAGAAGGTTTAGAAATAGACGCATTTTTACATTGTAATGATTTGACTTATTTAAATAATGGCGAGGAAGAGCTGGCGAAATACAAAAAAGGAGATAAAATTAAAGTAAAAGTTTTAGAAATTAAATTATCTGAACAAAAAATTAGGGTTGGATTAAGACAAACCCAACCAGATCCATTCGATTGGTTTAAAGATAAATCTGTAAATCAAACAATTACTGTTAAGGTTGTTTCTACAGATAATAAAGGTTTGATTGTACGTCCAGAAAACTGTGAAATGGATTTTCAAATTAAGAAATCAGCAATAGCTATAAATGCAGCAGATGCTAGACCAAGTAGATGGACGGGTGGTGAAAAATTAGACTGCGCGATTGCAGATTTAGATATAAATAAACGTAAAGTAACTTTAAGTATTAAATTACTTGAGGAAATTGAGAAAAAGGAAGCTTTAGAAAAATATGGATCTGAAGGTTCAGGTAAAAACTTACCATTCTCATCATTATCTGAAGATTTAAAGAAAAAAGAAGAAGAAAAAGAATAATTTAAGAAGATATAAATTGGCTATTGTAAAATCAAAGCTTTTAAAACAACTCTCAAATAATTATCCAAACTTTTTAAAAAAGGACTTAGAAAAATTTATAAATATAATTCTAAAAGAAATTAAAACAGCTCTTAGACGTGGAGATGGGGTTGAATTAAGAAATTTTGGAACATTTAGAGTCAAAACTCAAAAAGCCTCAATAAGAAGAAACCCAAAAACTGGCGAGAAAGTTGCCGTACCAGAAAAAAAAGTGATATCTTGGAAAATGAGTAAAGAAATGTTTAAAAAGATAAATTATGAAGAATAAAACAATATTTGTTGCATGTGATACTTCAAATTTAACTAAAATTAATAATATTTTAAAAAATACTAGAAATAAAAAACTTAAAATTATACCTAAATTCGGATTACAATTTTTCTATTCAAAACATGGAAGAAAATATTTAGAAAAATATAAAAATGATTATTGGTTAGATTTAAAAATTAACGATATACCTCAGACAGCTATCTCTGCAATAAATAGTCTAAGAGATCTAAAAAAATGTAAATATATTACTGTTCACGCAAATGGTGGGGCTAATATGTTGAAAGCTATAAAAAAAAAAGCAAAACAAGTTAATAAAAATTTGAAAATACTAGGAGTGACGGTTTTAACTAGTCTTAACGATAAGTCTCTAAAAGAAATAGGTCATACAAATTCAGTTGAAAAACTTGTTTTAAAGCAAGCTAATATTATTAAAAAATCAGGATGTGACGGAATAGTTTGTTCTGCTAAAGAAGCAAAACTTATTAGAAATAAATATAAAAAATTATTAATTATTACACCAGGCATAAGACTTCCAGGAGAAAATTCAAATGATCAAGCAAGAGTTATGACTCCAAAAAATGCATTTAAAAACAAAGTCTCAGGAATTGTAATTGGAAGATCTCTTACAAAAGGTAATATTAAAAATAATATTAAAAAATTAATTGATCATTTAAACTAATGATCAAGGGATGTAAAATTTGTGGGATTTCAGATCCTAATACTTTAAATTTTTTAATCAATCATCCTCATCCTCCTAAGTTTATAGGATTTATTTGCAACTATCCAAAAAGTCCAAGATATATTGAATATGAAAGTTTAAAAAAACTTCTGAATATAAGTCCAAAAAATTGTAGCTTTGTTGCTGTTCTTGTTAAACCCGATGTGGAAATTTTAGAGAAAATCAAAAACTTACCATTTGATTACTATCAATTATATAATTGCTCCCCAGAGGAAATAAGAGAGATAAAACAAAAATATAAAAAAAAAATCATTACAGCTATTACTATAAAAACAGAGACTGATTTGATGAATTATAAATTATATTCTGATGTAACTGATATTTATTTATTTGATAGTAAGGGCTATGAGAAAAGTCAGTCTTTTGATCATGACCTGGTTAAAAATATCAGTTTAAATAAGGAATTAATGATTGCTGGAAATATTCAATATAATGATGAGCTTAAAAATTTCAAAAATTTAGCAAATTTTATAGATTTATCTGGAGGCGTAGAAACATCTGGATTAAAAGACTTATCCAAAATAGAATTTTTTTTAAATAAAGTGAATGAAATTAAAAATGAAGCTTAAAAAAGGTATTCCATTAATTGATCAACATGATCAAAAAGGTTTTTGGGGAGGAAAATTTGGAGGAAGTTTTATTCCCGAAACACTTAAAAAACCTGTAGAAGATTTAACCAAAGAATTTAAAAAACTCAGAAGTAGTAAAGAATTTTTGAAAAGAAGAGACTATTATTTTCAAAATTATATTGGTTCACCAACTTCATTTGTAAAATTAGAAAATTTATCTAATTACTTAGGTGGAGCTCAAATATGGGCAAAAGTTGTTTCGGAGGCGAATGGAGGAGCTCATAAAATCTATAACGCTACAGTTCATGCTCTAATCTGTAAATCAATGGGTAAAAAATATATTGTGGGTGATACTGGAGCTGGCTACGCAGGTAAAATGTTAAGTATGGCAGCTAAAAAATTTGGTCTTAAATGCAAAATTTTTATGGGTGCCAAAGACATTAAGAGACAAAAACCAAATTGTGATGCCATGAGGGAAAATGGAGCAGAAATAGTACCAGTTTATTCTGGTAGTCAAACTTTAGTTGACGCAGTAAGTGAATGTATGAGATATTGGGTATCAAATTGTGATAATACACATATGTGTGTTGGGAGTACAGTTGGACCAAATATCTTTGTTAAGATATGTGGTTGGTCAACTGCACAAATTTCAAGAGAATTAAAAACGCAAATTAAAAAAGAATTTAAAAAGTTTCCAAATAACATAAAGCTAATTAATTGTGTGGGAGGCGGAAGTTCTGCCTACGGTTTTTGGAGTGAATTTATTGACTTTGATAAAAAGCAAATAGAATTAATTGGAGTATAAGCTGGAGGCCCTAAAAAGTCAAAACTTCATGCAGCACCACTAAGTAAAAATGCTAAAGTTGGTATTTTACATGGTGCTGCTTCATATGTCTGTCAAAATAGTGAAGGACAAATAAATGATACGGAATCTATAAGTGCTGGGTTAGATTATCCAGGTGTAAGTCCAATTCATTGTTTTTTAAAAGATTCAAAAAGAGCAAGATATACTTATGCTACAGATGAAGAAGCACTAGATGCACATGTGATGGTAACTAAATTTGAAAAAATAAATCCAAGTTTAGAACCAAGCCATGCTTTTGCTGAAGCAATAAAAATTGCACCGAAATTAAGCAAAGATACAATTATAGTTGTTAATTCATGCGGTGACGCTAAAAAAGATAGGGATATCTTAAGAGAAAGATTAGGAAAACATTAATGAGCTCTCTAATTAAAAAAGCTTTTTCAAGGGCAAAAAAGGGAAATAGACCTGCACTGTTAACTTATACAGTTGCAGGAGATAACACTAAAAAAAAGTCTTTAGAAATCCTAAATTCTATATCAAATTATGCAGATATTTGTGAATTGGGCTTTCCTCACAACACACCTATAGCTGATGGTGGACAAATACAAACTAGTGCCTATAGAGCGATTAAAAATGGGATAAAAATCAATGATATATTTTCAATTGCAAGAGATTTTAAAAAATCAAAAAAGAATATTCCAATTATATTAATGGGATATTACAATATGATTTTTCAGTACAATGAAAACAAATTTTTAAGTAAATGCAAAAAGTCAAAAGTAGATGGTCTAATTGTTGTGGATTTGCCCTACCCAGAAAATAAAAATTTTGCATCAAAATGCAAAAAAAATGGGGTTAACTTTATACAATTAGTATCTCCTACAACTTCTCAAGAAAGATTAAAAAAAATTATAAAAGACTCTCATGACATGGTTTACTACATAAGTATGCTATCAACTACTGGTGGGAAATTGAAAGTTTCACCAAAAAAAATATTAAAAAAATATGCTAATATTAAAAAACAAAACAAATCCAAAAATGTAGTGATCGGATTTGGAATTACCGAAAAAACAATAAAATCTCTTAAAAGTGCAGATGGTTTAGTGGTTGGAAGTGCAATTTGTAAGGAAATATCAAAATCAATAAAAAACAGACAAAATATTGTCACAAATGTCACTAATATTGTTAGAAGACTAAAAAATAAAATTCAATGAACTGGATAACAAAAATAATAAAAGCAGGTGAAAAAATTAAGACTGCAATTAGGGATAGAGCCACCAAAGAAGATATTGAAAAAAGTGATTGGACTTCTTGTTGTAGGGGGCCAATCCTCAAAAAAGATTTAGAAAAAAATTTATGGGTTTGCCCTGATTGCAATAAACATCACAGAATTAAGCCAAAACAGAGATTTGATATTTTGTTTGGGAAAAATAATTATGAAATATTTAAAACACCAATTCCAAAAGATGATCCATTAAATTGGACAGACTCCAAATCTTATAAAGATAGATTAAAAAGTGCTCGTAAAAAAACTGGTTTAGAATGTGGAATGATGGTTGCTTCAGGTACAATAAAAAATATTAAAATTACTGCCGTTGCATCTGATTTTGATTTTTTAGGTGCATCCATGGCTGCCGCAGAGGGTGAAGCTTTTTTGTACGGGATTCAGCATGCTATAGAAAATCAAACACCTTTTTTATGTATTAGTGCTGGTGGAGGAATGAGAATGATGGAAAGTTTAATTTCATTGTCTCAAATGACCAGAACAACACTTGCAATAAATGAATTAAAAAAAAATGGGCTTCCTTACTTAGTTTGTATCACTGACCCAACAGCTGGTGGTATTACCGCATCATATGCAATGTTAGGTGATATTCACATTGCTGAACCGGGTGCACTAATTGCTTTTGCAGGAGCAAGAGTAATACAAGGAACTGTTAAAGAAGAATTACCTGAGGGATTTCAGAAAAGTGAATATGTTGAAAAAACAGGTTTTGTAGATTTAATTGTTGAACGTAAAGATCTTGCAACAAAAATAGGAACTTTATTATCAATATTGTTAAAGCAAAATTCTGTTATAAGTTCTGAACAAAATGAAACTTCAGAAGATAGTCAGTCGCTTACAAAAGCTGCATCCTAAAGAAATTGATCTTAGTTTAGACCGGATTAAAGATCTCTGTAGAAAATTAGGAAACCCACAAGATAATATTAAAGCGATTTCAGTTATTGGCACTAATGGGAAGTATTCTACGATCCAAGCAATGTTTGCAATCTTAAAAGAAGCAAATATAAAATGTAACATCTACACTAGCCCACATATTAAAAGTATCAATGAAAGGTTTGTTTTTAACAACCAAGAACTTAATGATGAAAAATTAGTAAGTTTATTTGAAGAAATTGAAAATGTTAACAACAATGAACCCATTACTTTTTTTGAAATACTCACAGCAGCTTATTTCTTAAAATCATCTCAGTATCCAGATAATATAAACCTTATAGAAACTGGCTTATTTCACAGGTTTGATGCCACAAATATTCTTAAAAGCAACATGGCTAGTATAATAACCTCAATTGGTATAGATCATTTAGATTGGCTACCTGAAAACGAGCAGAATATTGAAAAAATTATTTATGAAAAAACTTCAACACTTTTAAACTCAAACATTATAGTTGCAAAACAAAGCAATAATAAAATTACTGACTGTATTAAAAAAACTATATCAAATAATAATTCAAATAAATTTTTTTTTAATGAAAATTATAGTTTTATATTGAAAGAAAATAATTTTTTTTATTATGAAGATCAATTTGGTGGAATCAAATTGCCTATGCCAAATATTAAAGGACAATTTCAATTAGAAAATATTTCAACAGCAATCGCAACCCTTAGAACATTAAAAGATTTTAATATGAAAGATGATTATATTCAAAAAGGAATTACAAAAATTAATAGTATTGCCAGACTACAAGAAATTGAGTCAGGTAAACTTAAACAACTTGCAAAGAATAATAAGCTTTTTGTTGATGGTTCACATAATCCTTTAGGAGCAAAAGTTTTAAATGAATACTTAGAAAGTTTAAATTGTAACAAACACATCATTATTGGAATGATGGCTAATAAAGATCACAATAAATATATGGGTTATTTTAAAGACGTCTCAACTATAACCACTATTGATATCCCTAATCAACCTAATTCAATCAAAGGAGAAGAACTTAAAGAAAAACTAAAAAATTTTAAAAATATTGATTTTAAAGAAAGTATAGAAGAAGCTATAAAATCAATTCCTCTAAAGGAAAACGATATAATTTTAATTACAGGATCTTTATATCTTGCTGGAGAAGTGCTAAATTTAAATTAGATATTTTTATCTAAAAACTCTTTCATGTGACTCTCAGGTACACCGCCAACTTTTCTGTCTACTTCAACACCTTTTTTGTAGATTATAACTGTCGGCACACCTCTAATTCCTGCAGCACTTCCTGTATTAATTCCACCATCCTCAACATCGGCATAATAAAAACCTGCCTTGTCTTTATATTCATCAGACAATTTGTCTAAGATTGGTTTTAGAGCCTTGCATGGTCCGCACCAAGCTGCTGAAAACTGAATTACAGATACATCTTCATTTTTGATTTTACTATCAAAATCTTCATCTTTAAAATCTATAAGCATTACTGTGATATAATTGATTCAATTTAATATTCAATGGACAAAAAACATTTTTTCATATTTATTCTACTATGCATCTGAATATTTTTGTTCAAGATTCATTACATAATCATTAATGCCATCCAAAAATTTAAGCTTTTCGTCGACTGTTTTAAATGAATACATTTTATCGTCATTTTCCCTTATTTCATCACACTCAGAGTAAAAAGCAGAAACAGTCCACCATTTTTCTTTATTAGTGCTTAAAATTCTTGAGGCAATTCTTCTTTTAATCTTTTTATATATATCCTTTGGTAAAATTTCTGGAGCTTCATTAAATATTAAACTATGGCCAAAAGTGACCAATCTATCATCCTGAAATTTATCAAGTATCGATAATTTTTCTTTCCAGTTTGCACTATGAAATTTAGGAAATAAAGCTTCATCTTTAGAAGTTATAAAGCCGCCTGAATAAATAGATTCTTCAGGTTCAATATCTTCTTGTGACGCTGTTTCTATTTTTTCTTCTGCAGCTTCTTTTAAAATATTACATATATCTTTTGAAAATTTTTCATTAGTCCTCATGAGCTCAGCTCTTTTATTAAGTAAATTTTCTCCGATTTTTTTATAAGGATCTACCTTCATCCCTAAACTTTTATCTAATATAATTGGAGCTTTATTAGACTTTATAGTTTTATAAAAACGAGGTGATTTTTTCATTTCTTTTTTTAAATCTTGATAATTGAGTTTTTGAAGCTCCTCAATATTCGCTGATAAATTGACAACTTGTCCCCATTTATAAATAGGATGCATCCATGAATTAGGGTGAAGCGGTGCCACTAAAAATAAATAATTTTTACCAAAGAAATTTTCATTAATTGTAAAAATTTTTTCTTGTTTAATTAAATTTTCTACAACTACTTTGCTCTTAGTCTTTAAATACTCATGCCATAAATCAGGTTGTTTATCTTTTAATAGTCCCAAAACTTTTACAGTTAGCTCAGTATCAAATAATGCTGAATGAGCATCCTTTGAATCAAAACCATTTAATCTAGCTAGAGATTCGAGTTTCATTGATTTATTACCTTTTGAATTTAATTCAGTTTTTAATATATTTTCATCTATAGCAAATGCTGCCTTGATCATATTAAGAGCATCGTGCCTTGAATTGCCTTCAGTGTTAATTAGATATGGCTTTCTTAACGATTTAAAAAATTCTCTCCTTAAAATTTCATCGTCAAATCCAATAGAACTAAATCCCATAAATGTTGCTGGAGACCATTCTCTAAATTTTTTTTCAATTTGGGCAATCATTTGATAATGGCTCATGTTTCCTTTGGTAATCAAATCTACATTAGACTTATTGATACATAAGGCTGTGGCTGAAGGAACCCTATCTTGAGGCATCCTGCACCTCGCTGAAAATCTATCCTTTTCTTTAAAGTTCTCATCAAGAAGGATTGCGCCAACTTCTATCATTGTAGCCCAATCTAATTGAGCTGAATCTGTTTCAATATCCCAAATTACATAATTCAATTTACTAACCTTTGTGTATAAAATTGTTCCACTTTTTCCATAAACTGATTTTGATAATTTCTAAATCGTTCACCATCAATTATAAACCTTTGAAAAATATTGTCTTTTGTACATAAAAGAATTACACCCTGATTTATATTAGATCCATAAACAGTATTGTGGGCCATTGCATAAGCCGCACATTGCAAATAATAATCATAGATCCATTCATCTTTTTTTGGTTTGTTGCTTTGCTTAAAATCAATAATTGTCTCTTTATTTTCATAAACACCAATACAGTCGGCAGCACCAGCATATTTTCCTGGATAATATAAAGTCGCCTCACAACCCCATATTTCGTCTAGCTTATTTCGTAGACCATTTTCAATTATTTGATCTGCCATCATTTTTTCACGAGTGTTGTCTCCGAGTAGTTCTAAATTTAATTTACCTAATAAAAACTTCTCTAAATAATCATGCATAGAACTTCCTCGGCTTGTAGCCTCCCTAGAGATGATTTCTGCTTGTTTGTAACCTACCTTTTGTTTCCAAGCTTCAAGTTTTGCTTTTCTTTCCTCAGATTCTGTAGCCTTTAGAATTGTTGTTACAGAAGGTAGATTTTCTTTATTTACAGAATAATGTCGTGATCCGTGAATAATTGATCTCGTTGACTTTGGATAAATATATTTATTATTCCATTGCATGAAATTTCTTATAAACGGAATTTTTGCAAAAAAGAAATTAATTTTTAAGCTGCCTATTCCGTTCAACAAATTTTTCTACATTTTCAGTTTGTACAGCTTTCTCAACCTGCTCGGGATCTTTAATGTTTTCCAAGGTTCTTGAAATTGATCTTGCATCAGTTCCAAATTTATCGACTACTCCCATAGCATCCTCTAACTTTTTTCTAAGAACTATAATGTTATCAAAATGTTTAGAAAATCTTGTGCTGATTGTTTTTAAATGATTATAAATTTCTGTTGCACCATTTTGTACTTTCAATGATTGAAAGCCCATATGTAAAGATTGCAAGTATGCAGAAAGTGTGTTAGGCCCACAAATCACAACTTTATATTTTTTCATTAACTCTTGAGTTAATAATTCTTTTGTACTTGGATCTTGATATTCCGTTAACTCTTTATATAAACTTTCTGTTGGAGCATACACAATTGCAAAATCAGTAGTTTTTGGAGGAACTATATATTTTTCATTAACGCTTTTGGCTTTTGCTTTAAATGCTGAAGCTAATTTTGCCCTAGCATCTGCAACAGCCTTTTTGTCTTCCGCGTCATGACCATCTGTAATTGATTTAAATTTTTCTACTGGAAAATGAGAGTCCACAGGAACCAAGACATCTCCTTGAAGCTTAATAGCAAATTCAACATTTTCATTTGTATCGTCTTTCATTTTTACATTAGTTATAAATTGAGAGACTGGCAGCAAATCTTTAATAAGAGCATCTAAACTAAATTCTGCGAGTGTTCCATATTTCTTAACTCCAGCTAAAATTTTTGTTATGCCCTCTTGGCTTTTATTTAATAGTTGAACTTGTTGATTAAAATTTCCGACTTTTTCTTCTACTTTGGTTAAGGTCTCGGTCATTTCTTTAGTTACACCAGTTGATAGATTATTAAATGAGGTCGACATTGTACCGAGAGATGTATTGATTGTTGTATTTAAGGTATCTTTTAAACTTGAAATTTCCGATTTTAAATTAGATATTTCTTCAGCTTCTTTATTTTCATTATCATCATTAGATTTAGATCTTAAATTCAAGTATAAGATAACCAAAGTTGCACCTAGCAAAATTACTAATATGATTAATAGAATCGTGTCCATGTTTTTAAAGATATACGTGATTGTCTAAATATCAAATACAATTCAAAATTAATTTAAAAGACTTAATTTTTAGAAAGTAATTTTACTATTTTTCCAAGGCCCATTTTATTGTTAGATGGCTTGGAAATCATCATACAAGCCTCTGATCTAAGTATCTCTCCATCCTTTAAAATACGAAGATTATTTGCTTTTAACGTTTCTCCAGTAGAGGTGATATCAGTAATTATTTCCGAAGAGCCTGTAAAAGGATAAGCTTCCGTTGCACCCAAACTATCAATTAATTTGAATTGGGTGACACCCTTTGAAAACAAAAATTCCCTTGTTAAATTTGGATATTTTGTTGCAACTCTTAATCTTTTCTTTTTCTTGTCCTTAAATTCAAATGCAATTTCTTCTAAATCTGCAACTGTTTGCACATCTATCCAAGGATCTGGAATTGCAACTACTAATGTAGCTTTGCCAAAATCATATTTTTTTAAGACATTAATTTTCTTTTGAGTATTTATTTCGCTTTCTTTTAATAAATCTAAACCAGAAAAACCTATATCCAAAGATCCGTCTCCTAGTCTTTCTATGATCTCTCTTGCATGAAGATATAAAATCTTAATATTTTTATATTGCTTTATTGTTCCTAAAAGGTCTCTTTCTCCTCTTTCAGAAATGAGATTTAATTTATTTTTTTTAAAAATATTTAAAACATCTTTTCTAAGTCTACCTTTGCTCGGGATTCCAATATTTAAAATCTGTTTTATCATTATTAATTTAAATTAAAAGCAGCCCCTACTGCTGGAGTTTGTTTTTTTGATCCTAAGTCTGAAATTAAACCATCATAACGACCACCATTAATTATATTTTTTAATGAGTTTTTAGATTTAATATCAATTTTAAAAACCATTCCTGTGTAATATTCCAATTGTCTTCCAAAGGATGCTGAAAACACTACATTTAATTTTGAAATCTTATTATTAGAAATTGGAAAATATTTTTGATCTACAGCTAAATTTATTCTGTTTTTTTTAAAAAATTTGTTTAACTCAATTGCTGCTTTATTTATTGGACATTTTATTTTTAAGAAATCTTTTATTATTTTTGAAACATTTTTCCCTTTACTAGCTCTTCTAGGATCTTTTATTTTCTGATCAAATCTTTTTAATATTTCATTAATTGTTCTTCCTGCTACAATATTTGACAGATCTTCTTTAAGCATTTTTAAGTAACGCTTTTTATCTATTTCTACAATTGTTGGATCAACATCTGAATTGGTTTCTAATCTTTTTAACAAGTCATTAAAATATTCTTCCCTCCAAAAATGCCTAGATAACCTTAGCTTCCATCTCTTTGGAATATCTAATTTTGAAATTAACAAATTAAATATTTCAACATTTCCAATTGTAAGTGTTCCTGACGAATATTTGATATTTTGAAGTGATTTAAGAGATGTATTTATAATTTCTTTATCATCATTTTTCTCATCCTTAGATCCTAAAATTTCAAATCCAATTTGATTTCTTATGATTGAATCTTTTTTGTTTTGTGATTTTCGATAAGCTTGACCGCTATAAAAAATTTTTTCCTTACCCTTTAAATTATTTTCTAAATATCTTAAACAAGATGCAATCGTTAAATCTGGTCTTAGACATAGCTCACTTCCATTCTGATCAGTAAATGAAAAGATAAATTTTCTAAAATTTTCTCCAGATCTTTGAACAATGTGATTAGCCTCAATTACTGAAGGTAAATCAATATATTTAAAACCTTTAGATTTTACTGATATGAGTATATTTTCAGATAAGCTTTTTGACTTCATCGATTAAATTTTCTTTTGGAAATGTTTTATTGTTTTCGCCCTTAACACCTTTAAGGCTTTTTATAGTAACTGAATTTTCATTAAATTCATTTTCACCACATATGATTGCAACATCTAACTCACGTTTATTTGCTAAGGTTAGTTGCTTACCTAAATTTTTCTTTATATCTAAAAAAATTTCTGCATTGATATTATTATTTCTTAATAAATCTAAAATTTCATAGTAATTTTTAAGATATTTTTCATCCATCACACAAACTAAAACTGGTTTTTTACTATCTACTTTTACTTGATCCAATTGCATTAAAGCAAATAACAATCGATCAACTCCAAAACTAATTCCAGTACCTGGAATATCCACACCTTTAAATCTTGAGATTAACTTTGCATAGGCTCCTCCAGAGCAAATACTTCCTATATTGACCTCTTTACCTTTATTATTTGTAACTTTAAAATTTAAATTTGTTTCTACAATGAAATCGGAGTAATAAGCTAACCCCCTAACAATTGTAAAATTTGTTTTGACCTGATTTAAATTTGAACTGTAACCCAATATTTCAAATACTTGTTCTAATTCCTTTATACCTTCTTGAGACAGTGGATTTTTTAATGTTTCTTTTAATTCTTTTAAATCTTTAATTTTTAGAAAATTAAGTATTTTAGAAGCTTGTTCATTGCTTAAATCTGCACCCTTGGTGATTGCACCACTTATATCTTTTCTCTCTTTTTTAAGAAGATCTTCAACACCTTTTAAACCAAAACCTGGTTTATCTAATTTATCAATTGCCCTAATTACTTTTATCTGCTTTTCTTCTGATATTTTTAAATCATCAATTAATCCTTGAACTATTTTTCTATTACTGATGTTAATTATAAATTGATCTTTTTTTAGACCACAATCTAACAAAGTACTTGATATTAAATTACAAAGCTCTGCATTTGCTTGAGCAGGGTTTACATTTCCAACAATATCAAAATCTGCCTGCATAAATTCTCTATACCTTCCATTACCAGCCTTTTCATTTCTAAAGACATTTTGAATAGCATATCGTTTAAAAATTGATGGAAGCTCTTGATTGTTTTGAGCAACAAATCTAGCTAGTGGGCTTGAAAGATCATACCTAAGAGTAATGTTTTTTTCTCCATCCTGAAATGAGAATACATCAGACATAGGATTAGTATCATCTTCTGCCAAAAAAGATCCTATATTTTCACTTATCTCAAACGAAGGGGTTTCAAGAGCCTCTGCTCCAAATTTAATAAAATTATTCTCAATAGCTTTTAAAAGCTTTTTTTTGAGAAGAAGTTTTTTATCCCAACGATCTTCAAATCCTGACGGTAATCCAGGAATTAATTTTTTTTCTTTATTCATTTTTTGGTACCCGGGCTGAGAGTCGAACTCAAACTTAAAGTTCCACAAACTTCCGTGCTAACCATTACACCACCCGGGCTTATCCTCTTTGTTTTTATCTTATTTTATGTGGATTTAAAATTATAATATAAATACATAGCCTAGTGGCTATGGAAACAGTTTCTGTGAGTACTTCTAAAAGTCTTTCTGTATGTAATATTTATATTCATGAGCAGTCTTTTAGACAAAAAAAATTAATATTCAAGGTCTAAATAGAAAAAAGGACGTTTATCTATTTGACAGATAAAACGCCCTTTCAAATAATTTCTTAATTAGTCAATTTTTTTTAAATTAACTGCAGAAGGACCTTTGGGACCATCTTCTAATGTGAATTCAAGTTTATCACCTTCATTGAGATATCTCATACCAGCAGCTTTTACTGCTGAAGCATGAACAAAGGCATCTTTTTCTTTATCATCTCTTTCAATGAAGCCATATCCCTTTTTACCATTATACCATTTAATTTTTCCTTGTAGTGTACTCATCTTATTTCTTAGTCCTTTTGTTATTTATTATCTCTTGAAGGTAATTTTTTTTAAGATTATTTCAAGATGAAACTTTATGGTGGTGGCTGAGGAAGGATTCGCACCTCCGACACAAGCCTTTTCAGGGCTCTGCTCTACTCCTGAGCTACTCAGCCTTATTTATCCCCTAAAGATAATTCTTCCTTTAGTAAGATCGTAAGGTGTCATCTCTACGGTTACATTATCACCTTGGAGAACTCTAATTCTGTTTTTTCTTAACTTACCAGCTGTATGGGCAGTAACGGTATGTCCATTTTCTAATTTTACTCTAAACATAGCGTTAGGAAGTAGGTCTATAACTGTACCTTTAAATTCCAGTAAGTCTTGTTTTGACAAATTTATTTTCTCCTTATTCGTTTTACTACAGATTGAGCGTGTCCAATCAACCCTTCGTAATTTGCAAGTGTTATAACTGATGGTCCAAGACTTTCAATACCCTTTTTTGATAAGTTTATGTATGAAATCCTTTTATAAAATTCATTTACACTTATACCACTTGAGTATTTTGCAGAACCATTAGTTGGCAACACATGGTTTGATCCAACATTGTAATCGGTCATTGCCATCACTGCATATTTTCCTAAGCATATTGATCCCGAATTTTTTATTTTTGGAACTAGTGATCTATAATTTTTAATATTTAATTCTAAATGTTCTGGTGCAATCTTATTTATAACATTTATTATTTTAGTGTCTGAAGAAATATGCATAAGAATTCCATTATTAATTAAACTTCTTCTCGCAATCGAAGCTCTTGGAATTTCTTTTAATTGTTTGGTTATTTCAATTTTTACTTTATCTAGTAAATTTTTATCTTTTGAAATCAAAACGCATTGTGCAAGAATATCGTGCTCAGCTTGTCCAATTAAATCACTTGCAACCCACTCAGGATTTGAAAATTTGTCACAAACGATGGTCACTTCTGAAGGTCCTGCGGTCATACCTTCGATTCCAACAACACCAAAAACTTCCTTTTTTGCTGCTGCAACATATGCGTTTCCCGGACCAACTATTTTATGAACTTTTTTAACTTTTTTAGTCCCATACGATACTGCTGCAATAGCTGAAGGACCCCCAATGGAATAAATTTCTTTTATTTTACATTTTTTTGCAGCGTATAATACAGCTGAATTTTGTTTCCCTTTATATCCTGGATTAATCATAACTATTCTCTTAACTCCTGCAACAATTGCTGGAATAGCGTTCATCAACACACTTGATGGGTATGAGGCAGTAGAACCAGGAACATAAATTGCAACTGACTCTAAAGGAACGTATTTATATTCGAGTTTATTTTTTAATTTATCTGTATAAGAAATATTTTTAAATTTTTGAA
>CACEGO010000015.1 GCA_902559075.1 uncultured Pelagibacteraceae bacterium
ATTTTATCAGGTATACCAAACATACCTCATCCAGATGTTCCAAATGGAAAAGATGAAAATGACAATTTAGAGGTTTTAAAAGCTGGAAAAGTTCCTGAATTTGACTTTAAACCAAAATCTCATTACGAACTAGGTGAAAATTTAGGCATGCTTGACTTTGATCTTGCAACAAAAACAACGGGATCTAGATTTGTTTTTGTTAAAAAAGAACTAGCATTATTAGAACGAGCTTTATCTAACTTTATGCTAGATGTTCATATTGTTCAAAATGGTTATCAAGAAATTTCACCTCCCTTGATAGCTTCAGAAAACACAATGTACGGGACAGGACAATTACCTAAATTTGAGAACGATCAATTCGAAATAAAATTTGATGAAGGATCTGATAGAAAATATTTAATTCCAACCGCTGAAGTAATATTAACAAACATTGTTAAAGACAAAATTGTTGATCAAAAAGATTTACCAATGAGATATGTTGCTTCAACCCCGTGTTTTAGAAAAGAAGCTGGCAGTTATGGTAAAGACACAAAAGGAATGATTAGACAACATCAATTTTATAAAGTTGAAATGGTAAGTATTGTCGAAAAAGAAAATTGCCTAGAGGAACTTGAGCGTATGACAAATTGTGCAACTGATTTATTAGACAAATTAGAATTACCTTATAGAAAAGTTATTTTATGTTCAGGTGATATGGGTTTTAGTGCAGAAAAAACATATGATATTGAAGTATGGTTACCGTCAGAAAACAAATACCGTGAAATATCATCATGCTCATCTTGTTCAACATTCCAAGCTCAAAGAATGAAATCAAGATATAAAAACAAAAATAAAGAAACTGTTTTTGTTGGAACTTTAAATGGTAGTGGTTTAGCCGTAGGTAGAACTTTGATAGCAGTATTAGAAAATTATCAACAAAAAGATGGTTCAATCATTGTTCCAAAGGTACTGCGACCCTATATGAATAATTTAGAATTGATTTCAGCTAAATAAAGTTGTTTTAATCATACAGATAGTATAAATATTCACATAATTTATTAAGGAGATTTATGGAAGGCTCAGGAATAGGACAGTTTATACCGTTAATTTTAATTTTTGTTATTTTTTATTTTTTCTTAATCAGACCACAACAAAAAAAAGTTAAAGAGCACAAAGCCATGGTTGAAAGCCTTAAAAGAGGTGACAAGGTAGTTACTTCAGGAGGAATTACAGGTAGAGTGGAGAGACTTATAGACAATGATAAAGTTGAAGTAGAAATTGCAGAAAATGTAAAAGTTGAAATAGTTAAATCAACTGGAATTCAAAGTCTCATTAATACAAATACTCAAGAAGTCAAAAAATAATTATTTTTATTTAAGTGCTATATTTTTCTAAGTTAAGAATTTTATTTATAACGATATTTTCTGTTTTATTTATTTTAATAGCTTCTTCAAATCTTTTTAAATTTGATGATAGCTTTTTTGATAAAAAAATAAATTTAGGTTTAGATTTGCAAGGTGGATCTTATCTTTTACTTGAAATAGATAATGAGCCTGTAATTGAGCAAAAATTACAAAACCTAACAACCACAATCAGAAACTACTTCAAAGAAAAAAATATTAAAATAAATAATATAAAAATTGAAAACCAAAATATTTTTTTCAATGTAATTGATAACGATAAACAAGCTGTATTAGATGTTTTTCAAGATGAAAATAGTGATCTTAACCCTTATTACCCAAGATTTAAATCACATCAGCTAGAAATTGAAGATACAGGCTTAAACATTAAGGTTAATTTTTCAAAACAAGGCTTAATTAAACTTAAAACATCATCACAAGACCAGGCTATAGAAATTGTTAGAAGAAGAGTTGATGAAGTTGGTACTAACGAACCCAACATTCTTAAAAGAGGAAATAATCGTATTTTGGTTGAACTTCCAGGATTAGATGATCCAATGAGAATTAAATCATTACTTGGTAAAACAGCAAATCTTACTTTTAGATTTGTAACTAATGATGAAAATGATCGTTTTGGTGTTGAAAATTTAAAATTTGAAAATTCACTTGAAGAGGCAACCGTTAGTAAAAGAATTATAATTAGTGGAGAAAATTTATTAGATGCTCAACCGAAGATGGATACACAAAATAATCAAACTATTGTTTCATTTACACTAGATAGGGTAGGTGCAAAAAGGTTTGGTAAAGCAACATCAACTGGAATTGGAAAAAAGTTAGCAATTGTTTTAGATGGAAAAATAATTAGTGCTCCAGTTGTAAGAGACACTATTGCAAGTGGTTCAGGTCAGATTAGTGGAGGCTTTACTTTTCAGTCTGCTACAGATTTAGCTTTATTATTAAGATCTGGAGCTTTGCCAGCACCACTTGAAATTATCGAAGAAAGAACTGTTGGTCCTGATCTTGGACAAGATTCAATTAACGCTGGGATGATAGCTTTAGCAATAGGCTTTATGTTGGTAATAATTTTTATGTTTGTTAAGTACAAATTTTTTGGATTAATTACTAATGTAACTCTAATAGTTAATTTATTTATACTTTTAGGTGTTTTAACCCTGTTTGAAGCTACATTAACATTACCTGGTATTGCAGGTATCATTTTAACTGTAGGTATGGCAGTTGACGCTAATGTATTAATATTTGAGAGGATTAAAGAAGAATTAAAAGATGAGACTAACAACATTTTAGCTTTCGATGGTGGTTATACCAAATCAAGAACTGCTATTTTAGATGCCAACATCACTACATTATTAGCTGCGATAATCTTATTTTTTATGGGCTCGGGACCAGTGAAAGGTTTTGCTGTTACATTAGGAGTGGGAATATTTACAACATTATTTTCAGTTTATTTTATAGCTAGATTATTCACGAGTATCTATGTTGCAAGAAATAAAGATAAGGAAAAATTAATCTAATGATTGCTTTTAATAAATATTATAATCACTTTAATTTATTATCTTCGATTTTAATTGTTGTTTCTTTATTGTTATTAATTTTTAAGGGACTTAATTTTGGAATAGATTTTAAAGGAGGAACTTTAATTGAACTAAGAGCCTCAGATACTAAAATAAATGTTAGCTCATTAAGAGATAGATTTAACCAAATGGATTTAGGAGATGTTTCTGTTAAAAAGTTTGGTAATGACACTGATTTTCTTGTTAAATTTGAAAATAAGGATAATAAAAAAAATATTATTGAGGAAATTAAAGCAAGTTTAGATAAATCTTTTGGTAATAATTATGATTTTAGAAGAGTTGAGAATGTTGGTCCAAAAGTAAGTGCTGAGCTATTAAAATCAGGAGTAATTGCTATATCTTTGTCTTTAGCATTAATGCTTATTTATATATGGATAAGATTTGAATGGCAGTTTAGTCTAGGAGCTATTCTAGCATTATTTCACGATGTCATAGTAACTTTAGGAGTTTTTTCTTTATTTAGTTTAGAAATAAATTTATCAATTATCGCAGCTGTACTTACAATTGTTGGATATTCTATGAACGATACGGTAGTTATATTTGATCGTGTTAGAGAAAATTTAAGAAAATATTCAGATATAAAGATTTTTGAATTAACTAATATTTCTATTAATGAAACACTGTCTAGAACTATTATAACATCAGCAACTACTTTGCTGGCATTATTAGCTATTTATCTATTTGGTGGTGAGATATTAAAAGGATTTTCACTTGCAATGATACTTGGTGTTATTTTTGGAACTTATTCTTCTATTTATATAGCTAATACAGTTTTAGTAAGATTACGAGTTTCACAAAAAACAGTCTTAAGAGAAGACGATCAAAAGTAAAAAAAAATAATAAAAAATAAAAAATTACATTATAATATGTAGATTGTTGTAATTTTTATTATGAATAAAAAACTTTGGGAACCGTCAAGTACATTAAAAAAAAATTCAAATTTATTTAGGTTTGAAAAATTTATATCAAATAAATTTCATAAAAATTTCAACAAAAATTACCAAAAAATTCATAACTGGTCAGTGCAAAATCCAGGAGATTTTTGGAATAGCATTTGGGATTTTTCTAAAGTTAAAGGTGAAAAAAAAAAAATTAAAATTAAAAAATCGAAAAAATTCTATAAAAATATTTTTTTACCAAATTCTAAATTAAATTTTTGTGAAAATTTACTTTCAAAAAATAATAATGAAAAAGCAATTACTTTTATTAGTGAAAATGGTTATCGAGAAATAAGAAATTGGAAGCAATTAAATAAAAATGTAAAAAATATTTCCAATTTTTTAAGAAAATTAAATATTAAATCTAAAGACAGGATTGCAGCATATATGCCAAATACCTCTGAAACAGTAGAGGCTTTTTTGGGAACTGTTGCTATAGGATCTATTTGGTCATCTTGTTCACCTGATTTTGGAATAAATGGTGTTATTGAAAGATTTTCTCAAATTAAACCAAAAGTTTTATTTATTACTAAACAATATTTTTACAATGGAAAAAAAATCAACGTCATAGAAAGAGTTCCTGACATAATTAAAAAAATTCCTTCCATAAAACACGTAATAATTGCGAACTACCCAGGCCAACGAAATCTAACAAAACTTCCAAAATATAAGAATATCAAAACCCACAATTGGAAAAACATCATCAAAGGAAATGAAAAAATTTTCAAATATAAGAAATTTGATTTTGAACATGATCTAGCAATTCTTTATTCCAGTGGAACAACAGGTAAACCAAAGTGTATATGCCATAAGAATGGGGGAGTTCTACTTCAGCATTTAAAAGAACATCAGCTACATTGCAATGTAAAAGAAAATGATAATATTTTTTATTTCACAACATGTGGATGGATGATGTGGAATTGGCTTATTACTGCATTAGCTTCAAAAGCATCAATTGTATTATTTGATGGTTTTCCAATGTATAAAAAAGAGGATTTACTTCTTAAAATTGCTGATAAAGAAAATATAACTTTATTGGGTGTAAGTGCAAAATATATTGATACTTTAAGAAAATCTAAAACAAATTTTAAAAAAATTCATAAATTATCTAAACTAAGAACTATTTGTTCTACCGGTTCCCCTTTATCTGAAGACAGTTTTCAATATGTTTATAAAAATATAAAAAAAGATGTCCACTTAGCATCTATTTCAGGTGGAACTGATATAGTCTCTTGTTTTGTTTTAGGAAATTTATACCAGCCCGTTTATTCTGGAGAAATTCAAAACAAAGGATTGGGTATGGATGTAAGAGTATTTAGCGAAAAAGGTAAATCTATTTTAAACAAGAAGGGTGAACTAGTTTGTATAAATCCTTTTCCATCAATGCCTTTAAAATTTTGGAACGATCCTAAGGATTTTAAATTTAATAAAGCATACTTTAAAAAATATAAAAATATTTGGCATCATGGTGATTATGCGAAAATAACAAAAAATAATGGATTTGTAATTTTTGGAAGGTCAGATACAACACTAAATCCTGGTGGTGTGAGACTAGGGACTGCTGAAATTTATTCTGAAATTGAGAGATTTAAAGAAATTAAGGAATCCTTAGTTGTTGGACAATCATGGGACAATGATGTTCGAATAATTTTATTTGTTATTTTAAACCCTAAATACAAATTAAATGAAAATTTATTAAAAAAATTAAAATTACAAATTAGAAAAAATGCATCTCCAAGACATGTTCCTCGTAAAGTGATTCAAATCAAAGATATACCAAGGACTAAAAGTGGTAAAATTGTAGAATTAGCTGTTAAAGATATAATTGATGGTAATGAAATAAAGAACAAAGAAGCTTTAGCTAATCCAGAGTCGTTAAAACAATTTAAAAATATTGAAGAACTAAAAATTAATTAATATATATTTTGTGCTGCCACCATTGAAAGTAGCATTGGCAATGATAAAAGTGTATTCGTTCTAGAGAATAACATTGCTGTCTTTGCAGATTTAGCTTTAGTTTCAGGATCAGTTTCAACTATTCCTAAAGCCCTTTTTTGATTTGGCCAAATAACGAACCAAACATTGAACGCCATTATTATACCTAGCCACATCCCAATACCAATAGCTGTATGTTTGGGTACACCCGAACCTACACTTAAAGTCATGGCATCATGCAGATACCCATTTAGCAATGCAAGAATTAATCCAGAAAGAACAGTTAATGCAGCAGCCCATCTAAAATAAAACAATGCTGCAGGAGCAATTACTTTACCTATCGCAGGTTTTTGCTCATCAGGAATTTTACCCATATTAGGAATTTGAACAAAATTGAAATACCAAAGTAGCCCAATCCACATAATAGCTACTATCACATGAATATATCTAAATAACCAACTCCAGAATAAAGTGTCAAAAGCAATACCGTCATTAAGATAGAACAAGCCAAGAAACAATATAATTGCAAGAGCTAATGAGGCGTGAATTGTTTTAGATAATGATGATAATAAATTACTCATGATTCCAAATAATATACACTAATTTTGCATTATTTTTAAGTTGATAATTTTTAATTTAATAAATTCTTTAAAAATTGTCCTGTATAACTTTCCTTAACTTTACAGACCTCTTCAGGTTTTCCTTCAGCGACAATATTTCCACCCTTAATTCCACCTTCAGGTCCCATGTCGACAATGTAGTCAGCTGTTTTAATTACATCTAAATTATGCTCAATAACAACAACTGTATTTCCAAGCTTTACAAAAGTATGAAGAATTTCTAGAAGTTTTTTAATATCATGTTGATGCAAACCTGTTGTTGGCTCATCCAAGATATACATTGTTCTACCAGTAGATCTTTTTGATAGTTCTTTTGCAAGTTTAATTCTTTGGGCTTCACCACCAGAAAGAGTAGTAGCTTGTTGACCAATTTTTATATAACCCAAACCTACTTTCTTTAAAGTTAATAATTTTGTTTTTATATTTGAAATATTTTCAAAATATTCACATCCTTCATCAACTGACATATCTAAAACATCAGCAATACTTTTTCCTTTGAATTTTATTTCTAAAGTTTCTCTATTATATCGAGTTCCCTTACATTCATCACATTGAATATAAACATCAGGTAAAAAATGCATTTCATAAGTAATTACACCATCACCTTCGCAAGCTTCACATCTTCCTCCTTTAACGTTAAATGAAAATCTTCCTGGTTTATATCCTCTTGTTTTTGACTCAGGTAAACTAGTAAACCAATCTCTTATAGGACCAAAAGCTCCAGTATATGTTGCTGGATTTGATCTTGGTGTTCTTCCAATAGGAGATTGGTCTATATCTATAATTTTGTCAATTAACTCTACACCTTTGTAACCTTTAAAGGATTTAGGAGTTTTTCTTGCTTTATTATTTAAAGTTAAATTTAATGCGTGAAACAATGTTTGTAATATTAATGTAGATTTTCCGCTTCCTGAAACACCAGTGACACAGGTAAAAGTTCCTGTAGGAATTTTAAGATTAACATTATTTAAGTTATTTCCACTTGCACCATTTATTTCAACAAATCTACCATTTTTAGCCAAACGTCTATTTTTTGGAATTTCAATTGACTTTTTATTAGCAAGATATTGACCAGTGATACTATTCTTATCTTTTTTAATTTCTTCATACGAACCTTGAGCTGTTATTTGACCACCATTACTTCCAGCTTCAGGACCTAAATCAATAATATAGTCTGCATTTTCCATTGTTTCAGTATCATGCTCAACAACAATTACAGTATTTCCTAGATCTCTTAATCTTTTTAGAGCATTAATAAGTTTAACATTATCTTTTTGATGAAGACCAATTGAAGGTTCATCCAAAACATAGAGTACACCTGTTAATCCTGAACCAATTTGTGAAGCCAATCTTATCCTTTGTGCTTCACCTCCTGACAAAGTTCCAGATTCTCTAGATAGGGTTAAATAATCTAATCCCACGTTTAATAGGAAATTTAATCTTTCATTTATCTCTTTTAAAACATGTTCTGCAATTTTAAATTGTCTTTTATCAAGGTTTTTTTCTAAATTTTTAAACCATTCTGCAGCATCCAAAATAGATTTTTTAGTTACCTCACTGATATTATGATCGTTTATTTTTACACATAGTGCTTCTTCTTTTAATCTATCACCGTTACATGCTTCACATGCTGTATCAGATTGATATTCTGCAATTGCTTCTCTTTTCCACTCACTATCAGACTCTAAAAATCTTCTTTCAAGATTATTAATTACACCTTCGAATGTTTTTTTATATGAATATTTTTCATAACCATCGTCATAATTAAATTTAATTTCATCTTCATCTGAACCATAAAGGATTATATCTTTAATTTTTTTTGGTAATTTTTTCCATTTTTCATCTAATGAAAAACCATAATGTTTAGCTAATGATGCTAAAGTTTGCGCATAATATAATGTTGTAGATTTAGACCAAGGTTCTATTGCACCGTCAGCTAAACTTTTTCTTTCATCAGGTATAACTAAATTTGGATCAACATTTAATTTCATACCTATGCCCTCACATTCTTCACATGCACCGTAAGGGCTATTGAATGAAAATAATCTTGGTTCAATTTCTTCAATCGTGAAACCACTTTCTGGACAAGCAAATTTTGTTGAGTAAATTAATTTTTCAATTTTTCTATATTTTTGGGGAAGTGTTTCATCTTCATATTCAACAAAAACCAAACCATTGGCTAAATTTACTGCTGTTTCTACACTTTCAGCCAATCTGTTGCCAAGTTTTGAATTTAAAACAATTCTATCAACTAGAATAGAAATATCATGTTTAAGTTTTTTATCTAAGTTAGGAGATTTCTCAATATCATACAAAACATTATCTATTTTGATTTTTCTAAATCCTCTTCTTTTGTAGCTTAAAATATCCTTTTTATATTCACCTTTACGACCTCTAACGACTGGAGCATAAATATATATTGTAGATTTTTTTGGCAATTTTTTTATTAAGTCCACTATTTGTGTAATTGTTTGTGACGTTATTGGTTTACCTGTAAAAGGTGAGTAGGGGATACCTGCCCTTGCATACAATACTCTCATGTAATCATAGATTTCTGTAACAGTTGCAACAGTTGATCTAGGATTTTTTGAGGTATTTTTTTGTTCTATCGCAATTGCAGGACTTAATCCTTCGATTAGATCAACATTAGGTTTCTTCATTTTATCTAAAAATTGTCTTGCATAAGCTGATAAACTTTCTACGTATCTTCTTTGTCCTTCAGCATAGATTGTATCAAAAGCTAAAGATGATTTTCCTGATCCAGAGAGCCCAGTTATGACGATAAATTTGTCTTTTGGAATTTCAACAGTAAGGTTCCTCAAATTATGTTCTTTAGCGCCCTTAATAACTATCTTTTTCATCATAATTTTAGTTGCTTTGAGTTAATAAAATTAATATTCAGAAGAATTGTGATATAATTCTAATTAACTAATTTAACAAATATTAAATATTATGGCTGGAAGTTTAAATAAAGTATTATTAATTGGTCGTTTGGGCGCAGATCCTGAAATAAAGCAAATGGTAAATGGAAAGAGTGTAGCTAGATTAAGTCTTGCAACTAGCCAATCTTGGAAGGATAAAAATACAGGAGAAAGAAAAGAAAAAACTGAATGGCACCGTATAGTTGTATTTAATGAAGGCTTAGTAAATGTAGTTCAGCAATATCTAAAAAAGGGTGCACAAGTTTATATTGAAGGTCAGCTTACTACAAGAAAATGGAAAGATGAACAATCTGGTCAAGATAAATACTCAACTGAAATTGTTATACAGGGATACAATTCATCACTTACAATGTTAGGTGGTGGAAATTCTGGAGGTGGTATTCAAAATGATCCAACACAACAAAGTAGTATTGAAGATACATCCCAAGCTTCAGATATGGATGATGAAATTCCATTTTAATTTCTATGAAAAATACTGAGGAGTTAAAAGATAAAAATATAAAATTAATCTCAATGCATGATGAGATGAGCTCATCATATCTTTCTTATGCGATGAGCGTAATTGTTAGTCGAGCTCTTCCTGATGTAAGAGATGGTTTAAAGCCAGTTCATAGAAGAATTTTATACGCAATGTATAAAGGGGGATACGACTGGTCAAAACAATTTAGAAAATCTGCAAGAATAGTTGGAGACGTAATTGGTAAATATCATCCTCATGGTGACCAGTCTGTATATGATGCTTTAGTTAGAATGGTGCAAGATTTTTCTATGAGCTTACCGTTAGTTCAAGGACAAGGAAATTTTGGATCTATAGATGGCGATCCAGCTGCAGCAATGAGATATACCGAAACTCGTTTATCAAAAGTTTCACAATTTTTAATTGACGATATAGAAAAAAATACAATTTCATTCAAAAGTAATTATGATGAAACAGAAAAAGAACCAAGTGTATTACCAGCACAATTCCCTAATTTGTTAGTTAATGGTGCTGGTGGTATCGCTGTGGGTATGGCAACCAGTATACCTCCACATAATCTTGGAGAAATTATAGATGGAACTTTAGCACTGATTCAAAATAAAGATATTAAGATTAAAGAATTAATGAAGCACATACCTGGTCCAGATTTTCCTACAGGAGGAGTTATTATTGGAAAGGATATTATTAAACAGGGATACAATCATGGGAGAGGGTCATTTAAAATTAGGGGTGAAATTTCAATTGAGCAACAAAAGAATGGTCGAGAAAGACTTGTTATTACTTCAATTCCTTATCAAGTCAACAAAGCAGTTTTAAATGAAAGAATAGCTCAGCTTGTAAGAGAAAAGAAAATTGAGGGTATTAAAGATATTAGAGACGAGTCAAACAGAGAAGGAATTAGAGTAGCAGTGGATTTAAGAAATGGTATTGAGCCAGAAACAATAAAAAGACAACTTTACAAAAATACCCAAATAGAAAGTTCATTTGGTTTTAATACATTAGCCATAGTTGATGGAAAACCAAAAACTTGCACGCTAAAAGAATTTTTATCAAATTTTTTAACATTTAGAGAAGATGTCGTAATTAAAAAAACTAAGTATGATCTACAAAAAGCAGAGGAGCGAGCACATATTTTGATTGGATTATCTGTATCTGTTGAAAACTTAGATAAGATTATAAAAATAATTCGTTCATCAAAAACTCCAGAAGATGCAAAAGTTTCTATCTTAAAAACAAAATGGAAAATTAATAAATCTCAAAAATTGATATCTTTAGTTGAAGGGAAAAAGGTTAAGAATGTTTATTCATTATCTGAACCTCAAGTAATGGCTATATTAGAATTAAGGCTTCAAAAATTAACTGCTTTAGGAATTAACGAAATTGAACTAGAAATTAAAAAATTAGCAGAATTAATATCTAAATATAAGAAAATTATTTCCTCTAAAAAAGAGTTATTAAAAGTTATCAGCGAAGAGTTAAAAAATATTAAAGAAAAATATGCAGTTCCAAGAAGAACAAAAATTATAGATGCAGTTTTAAATTACGACATAGAGGAAACAATTCAAAAACAATCAGTAATAATTACTGTAACATTACAAGGATATATTAAAAGAGGTTCCTTAGATGGTGTAAAAACTCAAAAAAGAGGTGGCAAGGGCAAATCAGGTATTACCACAAGAGATCAGGACTCCGTTATACAAACGCTTTCTGTTAGTACTCACACCTCTGTACTTTTTTTTTCAACAGAAGGTCTCGTTTACAAAGTAAAAGCTTGGAAAATACCTGAGGGATCAGCTTCATCAAAAGGTAAATCTTTATTTAATATTTTGCCATTAAAAAGTCATCAGGCAATTAGTTCAATTATGCCAATGCCTGAAGATGAAACCGATTCTAAAAATTATCAAATAATATTTGCTACAGCTTTAGGAAAAGTAAGAAAAAATAGTTTGGAAGATTTTTCCTCTATAAACGCATCTGGAAAAATAGCAATGAAATTAGATAATAATGATAAAATTGTTGGTGTTAAAATTTGTAAAGATGATCAGGATGTTATTTTAAGTACGAAATTTGGTAAGTGCATTAGATTTGAAGCTAGAAAACTAAGAATATTTAAAGGTAGATCTTCTAAAGGAATTAAAGGTATTGAGCTAGCACCTAATGATCAGATTGTTTCTTTATCTGTTATTGAAAATGATAAAATAAATAAAAATGGAAAAAAAACTAAAGATGTAAAATCTGAGATTAAAGCTAAAGAAAAGTTTGTTTTAGCAATTAGTGAAAACGGCTATGGTAAAAAAACTTCTCATTTTGACTATAGAGTAACTAATAGAGGTGGTAAGGGCATTATTGGAATTATAAATTCTCCAAGAAATGGGAATATTACCTCTTCATTCCCAGTATTTGAAGGTGATGAAATTTTAATTTCTACCAATAAAGGAAGAGTTATTAGAGTTGCTGTTAAAGAAATTAGAACAGCAGGTAGAAATACTCAAGGTGTTAGAATAATAAAATTATCTGGTGAGGAAAAAGTAGTTTCAGCAATTAAAATTGATGATAATTTAATTTGATGAGCAAAATTGCAATTTATCCTGGAACTTTTGATCCGATTACATTTGGTCATATCGATGTAATTAAAAAAGCATTAAAGTTATTTGACAAAATTGTTATTGGTGTTTCAGATGAAAGTAATAAAAATTATCTTTTTAGTTCAAAAGAGAGAATAGAAATTGTTAATAAAGCTTTATTTTCAGACCTAAAATTAAATAAAAAAAAAATATTAGTTGTTTCATTTGGTTCGTTGACAACAGATTTATGTAAAAAATATAAATCAAACATTATTTTAAGAGGTTTAAGAGCTGTCTCAGATTTTGAATACGAATTTCAATTAGCTGGCATGAATAGGAAGCTAAATCAAAATATTGAAACTATTTTTTTGATGTCTGATGTTGAAAATCAAATTATTTCTTCTAGATTTGTAAAAGAGATTGTAAAATTAAAAGGAGATATTAAAAAATTTACTACTAAAAGTACTATTAAATCTTTAAAAAAAAAATATGAATAAAATTTTAATTAAACTACTTACTTTTTTATTTCTAATTACTAATCAATTAAATGCTGAGGAGAATATAATGATTTTAAAATTAAAAGATGGTGACGTAAAAATTGAGTTATTTGAGGATGTAGCGCCGAATCATGTGAAAAGAATTAAAGAACTTGCTGATAGTGGGAAATACGACAATGTTGTTTTTCATAGAGTTATTGACGGATTTATGGCTCAAACAGGTGATGTGAAATTTGGTAATTCTGAATCTAAAGATTTTGACTTAAGAAGAGCTGGAATGGGTGGGTCTGATTTACCTGATCTAAATCAAGAATTTAATAGTCTCCCACATGATAGGGGCACTTTATCTATGGCGAGATCATCTGATCCAAATAGTGCAAATAGTCAGTTCTTTATTTGTTTTAAACCTGCACCATTCCTAGATAGACAGTATACCGTTTTTGGTAAAGTTATAGAGGGCATGGAGTTTGTTGATAAGATAAAAAGAGGTGATGAAAGCAATAACGGAGCAGTAACAGACCCAGATAAAATTATTAGCTTTAAATCTAAATAATTTTTTAATGGCATTAAAAAGATTTGCCTTTAATGTTTTAAAAAAAGATAAGTTTGCCAGATGTGGATTAATTGAAACACATCGAGGAAATATAAAAACCCCTGCTTTTATGCCAGTTGGTACACAGGCTACTGTTAAAGCCTGCACTATAGATGATATAAAAAAAACTGGATCTGAAATAATTTTATCTAATACTTATCATTTAATGATTAGACCTGGTGTAGACAGAGTGCAGAATGCAGGAGGTTTGCATGAATTTATGAACTGTGATTTACCAATTTTAACAGACTCAGGTGGTTTCCAAGTTATGTCTCTAGCAAAACTAAATAAAATAGATCAAGAAAAAGGCGCAATATTTAATTCTCATGTTGATGGAAAAAAATTTTATCTCAGTCCAGAAGAAAGTATAAGAATCCAATTAGGATTAAATTCTGACATTGTTATGATTATGGATGAGTGTCCAAAAAAAACAAATAATTATGAAGTAATAAAAAAATCTATGGTTCTTTCACTAAATTGGGCAGAAAGATCGAAAAAGGCATTTGGAAATAATCCACACAAAGCATTATTTGGTATTGTTCAAGGAGGTTTATTTAAAGATTTAAGACTTAAGTCTTTGAAAGAACTAATAAATATTGGTTTTGATGGATATGCAATGGGTGGTTTAGCTGTAGGAGAGTCTCAACAAGAGATGTTTACAGTATTGGATGACATTAAAGAATTTTTACCAAACGAAAAACCTCATTACTTGATGGGTGTAGGAACCCCCTCCGATATATTGGGTTCAGTAAAAAGAGGTATTGATATGTTCGATTGTGTGCTTCCAACTAGATCAGGAAGAACAGGCTTGGCTTTTACTTGGCAAGGAAGAATCAATATTAAAAATAATAAATATCAAAATGACAATACACCATTGGATCCTGATTGTGACAATTTAAATTTGAATAAATATTCAAAAAACTATTTAAACCACTTATTTAATACAAACGAAATTCTAGCTTCAATGCTGTTAACACTTCATAATATTAATTTTTATCAAGAATTAATGGCTAGTATTAGAAAAAATATCAATGACGGTACATTTGATCAATTTCATGACAAATACATTAATAAGTTGTAGCAAGTAAGGATTTTTAAGTCCAAATTGACATTTGAAATAATATAATAATTCTGTATATAACAGATATTCAATTTGAATAATTTGGGGGCCCTTAGCTCAGTTGGTAGAGCAATTCCCTTTTAAGGAATGGGTCGATGGTTCGAGTCCATCAGGGCTCACCATAAATTAAATGTTTAATAAATCTTTCTTAAAAAAAAATCTAACTTATTTTTTAGAAATATATAAAAATAGGCCCGTTAAAAACAATCAAAGTGGAATGAAAATAGATCATTGCTTTGCTTTGTTTTGTTTGCTGAAAAAAATTAAACCAAGCTATATTATCGAATCTGGTGTTTGGAAAGGACAAACAACTTGGTTAATTAAAAAAGTATTGAAAAATTCAAAAATTTATTCAATAGATATTGATCTTTCTAATAGAGAAGTAATTTATGAGGATGTAAATTATTTAAATAAAGATATTACCAAATATAATTGGAAAAAATTAGATAAAAATAAAACACTTATTATATTTGATGATCATGTTTGTTTTTCAAAAAGATTAAACTTTTTAAAAAAAAATAAATTCAAGCATATCATATTTGATGATAATTTACCTAATCATCATATTTCT
>CACEGO010000016.1 GCA_902559075.1 uncultured Pelagibacteraceae bacterium
TCAAAAATTTATTAAATGAAGCTTTAAAAAATCATGTAGGATAAATCATTTTTTTTGGATCAACTATTTTTTTATATTCAGACTCACTTATTAAACCTGTTTTTAAAGCTTCATGTTTGAGCGTTGTGTTGTTTTTTAGAGCAGTTTTTGCAATTTTTGCTGCGTTGTCATATCCAATCTTTGGGGCTAGTGCAGTGACTAGCATCAATGAATTATCGAGATGTTCCTGTATTTTCTTTTTGTTAGCTTTTATCCCTTTAACACAAAACAAAGCAAAATTTTTTGTGCTGTCTGCGATTAAGTCGATTGATTGTAATATGTTATGGGCAATCAAAGGCTTAAAAACATTTAGTTCAAAATGTCCATGAGAACCTGCCATAGTTATTCCGTTATGATTACCAATAACCTTAACACAGACCATAGTTACAGCTTCACATTGTGTAGGATTTACTTTTCCTGGCATAATTGATGAGCCAGGCTCATTCTCAGGTAAAATTAGTTCTCCATAACCAGCTCTCGGACCAGAACCTAAAAATCTAATATCATTTGATATTTTCATTAACGCCACTGCACAAGTATTTAATGCACCAGAAAAATTTACAATTGCATCATGAGCTGCAAGTTCAGCAAATTTGTTTGGAGCTGGTTTGAATTTGATATTTGTGAATTTAGCAATTTCTTTAACGATTTTTTTATCAAAGTTTTTTTTCGAATTTATCCCAGTACCAACAGCAGTTCCCCCTTGAGCAAGAAAAAATATTTCTTTTAAAGCATATTCTATTCTTTCAATACTTTTTTTAACTTGAAAATGATATCCTGAAAACTCTTGTCCAAGAGAAAGTGGCGTGGCATCTTGAAGGTGGGTTCTACCAATTTTTACTATATTTTTAAATTCATTAGATTTTCTTTTTAACTCTTTTTCTAAAATTTTTAAGCTTGGTAGCATTTTAGAAATAGTTTCTTTTGCTACAGAGATATGCATTGCCGTTGGAAAAACATCATTGGTAGATTGTGATTTATTTACGTGGTCATTTGGATGAACAGGCTTTTTTGTTCCTTTTTTTCCACCTAAAATTTCTATTGCTCTGTTAGCGATAACCTCATTCACATTCATATTTGTCTGTGTACCAGAACCTGTTTGCCAGACTTTCAGAGGGAAGTTTTCATCTAATTTACCTTTAATTACCTCGTCTGATGCTTTGATTATTGCTTTAGAAATTTTACCATCAATTAATTTATCTTTAGCATGTACAATTGCGGCCGATCTTTTAATAATTGCTATTGATTTAATGATTGAAATATTTACTAAAATTTTACCTATATTAAAAAACTTATTGGATCTTTGAGTAGATGCGCCCCAATATCTATCATTAGGAACCTTTATAATTCCAATACTGTCAAATTCTTTTCTTAATTTCATTGATTAATTTTTAAGTAACAAATAATTATTAACATACAATAAATTTTTAAAAACATACAGGAGCATTATGTCGAATTTTAGTAAAGTAGGCACTTTCATGAAAACTTTTGGTCAAGAAGTTAAAACTAAACCATCATTTAGTACTGATAAAATAAATAAATTAAGAATAGATCTTATTAAAGAGGAATTAGAGGAACTTACAGAAGCTATGAATAATAAGGATTTATTGGAAGTAGCTGATGCACTTACAGATATATTATATGTAACTTATGGAGCTGGGCATGCATTTGGAATTGATTTGGATAAATGTTTTGAAGAAGTTCAAAATTCCAATATGAGCAAGCTAGATGAAAATGGAAAGCCTATTTATAATGAGTCTGGAAAAGTTATGAAAGGTCCAAAATATTTTAAGCCTGACCTTTCAAAATTCGTAAACTAAATCTCTAACTTGAAGTCAACAGCAGGAGAACTGTGTGTAATACTTCCTACAGAAATTCTGTTTACTCCAGTAGATGCAATAGCTTTAACAGTTTTTAAAGTAACATTCCCTGAAGCTTCAGTTTCATAATACTTTTTAGCAATTTTCACACTTTCTTTTAAGTTTCTAATACTCATGTTGTCTAGTAGGACAGTATTAAATTTTAGACCTAGTATAGATTTAAGTTGATTGACTGTATCAACTTCAACGGTAATTTTTTTTCTTTTTTTATTTTTAATTGCATTTAAAACCAGGCTCTTTAAATCTGAACTTGCTATATGGTTATCTTTGATTAAATATTCATCACTTAAGTTAAATCTATGATTTGTACCACCTCCTAATTTAACTGCATATTTTTGTATAACTCTTAAGTTTGGAATTGTTTTTCTTGTACAGCAAATCTTGGTTTTTTTTCCTGCAAGTTTAACAAATTCATTTGTTTTAGTTGCTATCCCAGAAATATGAGATAAAAAATTTAAAGCAACTCTTTCAGCGATTAAAATATTTTTTGCTTTACCTTTAATCAAGGCAACTAAAGAACCTTTTTTTACTCTTGAACTATCTTTTTTTTTTAATTATGAATTTTATTTTACCATCAATTAATGCAAAGGTTTGTTTTGCAAATAATAATCCTCCAACAATTGCACTTTGATTTGATATTAATTTAACTGTTATTATTTTGTTATTATTAATCAGACCTGAAGTAATATCTCCTGAAGGATAAAGATCTTCATTCAATGCTAGCTTAACAGTACTTTTAATAAATTCTTTACTTAGTTTTATTTTTGACACTTATTTATCTGCCAATGGCTGCCATTCTCTCTACAGATATTCTGGCTTTCTCAATTGTTTCTTTGTCCATAATAATTTCACCAGTTTCGTTCTCAAGACAATCTAGAATCTTTGGAAGTGTAATTTTTTTCATATGAGGACACATATTACATGGTTTAACAAAGTCCACATTTGGATTTTCTATTTGAATATTGTCACTCATTGAGCACTCAGTAACCATCATTACTTTTTTTGGTTGATTATCTTTTACATATTTTATCATTCCAGATGTTGATCCAGCGAAATCACTTGCTTCAATTACATCAGGAGGACATTCTGGATGTGCAATAATTTTAATTCCTGGATTATTTTTTCTTATATCCTCTATTTCTTTTTTATTAAATTGATCATGGACAATACAAATTCCTTTCCAAGAAATAATTTCAACATCAGTTTGAGAAGCTACATATTTAGCCAAGTAATCATCAGGTAAAAATATTACTCTTTTTACCCCAAGTGATTTAACGATTTTCACGGCATTAGCAGATGTACAACAAACATCTGTTTCAGCCTTAACTTCTGCTGACGTATTAACATAAGACACAACAGGAACGCCTGGGTATTTCTCTTTTAATAGCCTAACATCTTTACCAGTAATTGATGATGATAAAGAACAACCAGCATCCATATCTGGTAGAATAACTTTTTTGTTAGGACTCATTAATTTTGCGGTCTCTGCCATAAAATGAACTCCAGCCATTAAAATAATATCAGCCGAAGTTTTTGAGGCTTCTATTGCTAATGCAAGAGAGTCCGCAGAAAAATCTGCAACACCATGATAAATTTCTGGTGTTTGATAATTGTGAGCTAGAATTACAGCATTTTTTTCTTTTTTTAATTTATTAATTTTATGAATATACGGAGCATGAACTGACCATTCAATTTCAGGCATGACCTTAGAAATTTTCTGATAAATAGAATCTGTTGCTTTACGCACTTCTTGTGTAAATTCCATGAGGATTTTTACCAATTTGAAACATGATTGTCATTCATTTATTATGGGACATATCGCGGTCGTGCTGAAATTGGTAGACAGGCACGGTTGAGGGCCGTGTGGACTTAGTCCATGAGAGTTCGAGTCTCTCCGACCGCACCAAAGTTAATTTTATATAGGAGTTTTTGATGGATAAATTACTTTCTGTAATATTTATGGTCGGGGTTTTGCTTTTAGTTCTACCAAGTTTTTTAAAATCAAATTCTCAATTTAAGCAATTTCTTAAAAATCTCAGTATTTGGATTATTGTAGTTTTTATAATTTTAATTATTGTTTATTTATTTAAATAAGAAAATTATTTTTTTATCCAATAAGGTTTATTGATGTTTATTGGGGCTTCTTTGGTTTTAAAATTTGCTTTTTCATCAAAGTTTTCGTTTAAGTATTTAATTAAAGCAAAAGGGTAGTCGCTATCAATTAAAACCTTACCTATTACAATTTCATTATTATAAATACTTTCACCTTCGTTTAGTTTTCCATTAATTACATTTATTGGAAGCAATCTTTTTGAAAGCTTGTTCTTTAATTTAATTCTCGCTGTATTCTCTTGGCCAACATAACAGCCTTTTTTGAAATCAATTCCATTTAATTCTTCAAAATTACATTCAATACCAAACAATTTGTCTTTCAATTTATTTAAATCTTTTGGAACAATTCCAAGGCTATGACTTAATGAATAATATTCTTTCAGATTTGCATCATGAAGATCTAGTTTTTTTAAAGATAAATAAAGTTTTTCTAGATTAATAATTAATCTAGCACCCAATTCTTTATTTCTTGGATCTAAAAATATTGGATCTTCTCTATACTTAATTGTGTATCCAGGTTGATCTTTTGCTTCATCAAAAGTTAAGAATTTTTCACGAGAAAATGCTGCTACAAGAAATTCATTACTTAAATTTAGAATTTCAACTTTTGATCTTAACTTATATAGGGATAATTGTTTGAATAACTCCTCTGCCTGAGGTTTTTCACAATCCAAAAGATACCCAGACTTATGTTTTGCGATTATAAATTCATATAAAAATTTACCTTGGGGTGTAAGTAATGAACTAAAACAGCTATTTACATCACTTACTTTGTTTATATCGTTACTGATAAGATTTTGAAGAAACTCTTTTGCATCTTCTCCATTAATATAAAGAATTGCTCTGTCATCTAAAATATAAACGTTTTTTATATTCATAATTGATTAATTATAGAATGTAATATAATAACAATTTGTCAAAATGTTAGATCTTATAATAAAAAACGGTCAATGTTACATCGATGGTGAATTAAAAGATGTTGATGTTGCTATAAAAGATGGAAAAATTCAGCAGATTGGAGAAATTTTAGAAGAAGCTAAAGAGACAATTAATGCAGAAGACCATATAGTATTACCTGGTTGCATAGATACCCAAACACATTTTAGAGAACCAGGATCAACGGATACAGAGGATCTTCATTCAGGAAGTAGAGCAGCAATAGCAGGAGGTATAACAAGTGTATTTGAAATGCCAAATACTAATCCACCAACCTCGAATATGAAAGAGTTTCAAAGAAAACTAGATCTTGCTAAAAACAGAATGTATTGCAATTATGCTTTTTACTTTGGTGCAACTGCAGACAATGCAGAAGATCTAGCAAGTTTAGAGGGTTTGGAGGGATGCTGCGGAATCAAACTTTTTGCAGGATCTTCAACTGGTAATTTATTAGTTGCTGAAGAAGACGATATAGATAAGGTTTTTGAAAATGCTTCAAAAGTAGTAGCGGTTCATTCTGAGGATGAGGCAATTTTAAAAGTAAACAAGAAATTAATAAAAGAGGGTGATGTTCATACCCATCCTGTATGGAGAAGTGCAGAATGTGCTATAGCATCTACTAGAAGAATTGTTCGAATTGCAGAAAAGCATAATAAAAAAGCTCATGTGCTTCACATTACAACAAAAGAGGAAATTGATTTTCTATCTCAACATAAAGGAAATATTACATTTGAAATTACGCCTCAGCATTTAACACTTTATGCCCCAGACTGTTACGACAAGCTTGGAACTTATGCTCAGATGAATCCACCTTTAAGAGACAAATCTCATTATGACAGACTTTGGTATGGAGTAAGAAATAATTTCAATGATACTATTGGATCAGATCATGCTCCACATTTAAAAAAAAACAAAGAAAAGATATACCCCGATACCCCTTCAGGAATGCCAGGAGTTCAAACTTTAATGCCAGTAATGTTAAATCATATAAATGATGGAAAATTATCTCTTAACCAATTGATGAACTTTGTTTGTGAAAATCCAGTTAAAATTTTTGGAATTAAGAACAAAGGTTTCATTAAAGAAGGCTATGATGCTGACTTTACAATTGTGGATATGAATAAAACAATTGAAATTAAAAATGAAAATATTGAAAGTAAATGTAAATGGTCACCTTTTAATGGATTTAAGTTTAAAGGAACACCTACACATACAATTGTTTCTGGAAATATTAAAATGAGTAATGGAGAAATTATTGGAAAACCTTCTGGAAAACCAATAAATTTTTTTTAAAATATTTATCTTTGTATTCTTTTTAAAGTGATATTAAAAACTTTATAAATTTGTTTTAGGTATAACTAAAAAAAATACTTTTTTTTTATTTTTTTAGGTAATGTCTAATCAATTTTTTTATAATTTTTTCACCAAAAATTTTGTTTATTCTCTTAATTTTATTACGTTTTAGACATTTTCTATAATTAGATTTTTTTTTTATAATTTCTTTGTTTCTTAAATATTTTTTATCATTAAATAAAATATATTTTTTATAATCTAAGTTAAAATAATTAAACGCAAACCTAATCATTTGTATTGCTGAAAAATTTTTTCCATTAGATAAAATAAAGTCTTGTGGTTTTTTTTTAATAAATTCCAAAAGATATTTTACTTGTTCGTCACACCAATTCCACTCTCTAGAAATATTAAGATTCCCAAATTTAGTTTTTTTATTAAATTTTTTTGCATTTATTGCCGCTAAGCAAATTTTTGGAATTAAATAAGATTTATCTCTTAAATATGACTCAGTATTAAATATTACAGCATTGTAGGAAAGAATATTATGTTTTTCTCTAAATTTTTTTTGTAATTTCAAATGATTTTAATTTTGAATAACCATACGGACTTACCGGTTTTTTTATTGTGTCAATATTTATACTCTTTTTAATTTTTCCAAAAATTTCACTTGAAGCAGCATTTACGAATTTACAGTTTAATTTTGTTTCATTAATAATTTTTAAGAAGTTTTTACAACCTATTACGATTGATTTATATGTTTCTTTTCTTTTAAAAAAAGATTTAGATACTGAACTCTGCGCAGCATAATAAAAAATAATATTAGGTCTTATCTTTAATAATAAATTTTTTACTTTCTTTTCATTATAAATATCTAATTTGTAAAAACTTAAATTTTTATTTTTTTCAAAAAGTTTTTTTTTAGATTTAGATGGTGATCTTGAGGTAATTATTATTTTATAATTTTTTCTTAACAAAAATTTTGATGTGATAATGCCAAACTGCCCTGTCCCTCCAACAATTATTGCTGATAATTTTTTCACTTTTAGTCAAGTTTCCCAGTAAAACTATTTACTAAAATTATACCTATCACTATTAAGAATAGTCCTATTATTGCTTGCCAAGCCAAAGTTTGTTTAAAAAATATATATCCAAGGATTGCTATAGTAAAAATTCCAAGACCGCTCCATGTTGCATACATAATAGCGATAGGAATCTTGTCTGCTACAAAAGTTAAAAGATAGAAAGCACAGAGATAAAAGAATGCAAGAGCAGCTGTTGGGATTAGCTTTGTAAAATTTTGAGTTATAGGTAATAACATTGTACCAGCAACCTCAAAAAACACTGCACCTGCAAGAAATAAATATGTTTTAACCATTGTTTAAAATTTTATGTTTAATTAAATCTTCTTTTATTTCTGTTAATATTTTAGGATCATCAATTGTAGGTGGTACTTTATAATCAACACCATCTGCAATTTTTCTTATTGTTCCTCTTAAAATTTTTCCTGATCTAGTTTTTGGTAATCTTTTAATAACTATTACAACTTTAAATGCTGCAACAGGGCCAATTTTATCTCTAACCATTTGTACGCACTCCTTTGATATAGTTTCATTGTCTTTTTCAACACCTGATTTTAAAACCACTAAACCAATTGGTAGTTGACCCTTTAATTTGTCTGCAATTCCAAGCACCGCACATTCAGCAACAGATTGATGTTCAGATAATACTTCTTCAATCGCTCCTGTTGATAACCTATGACCAGCAACATTTATAATGTCATCAGTTCTAGACATGATCCAAATATAACCATCATCATCAATGTGACCCGCGTCATAAGTTTGATAATAACCATCATAGTTAGACATGTAGTTTTCTTTATATCTTTGATCTGCATTCCATAATGTTGGAAATGTCCCAGGAGGCAATGGAAGCTTCACAACAATATCTCCCATTTCATTTGGTTTAGCCAATGATTGATCTGGCTTAATGATTTTAACATCGTATCCAGGAACTGCTTTACATGCCGAACCGTATTTTGTCTCCATCATTTCAATTCCAGTGCAATTTGAGCTAATAGCCCAACTAGTTTCTGTCTGCCACCAATGATCTATCACAGGAACTTTTAATAAGTTTTCAGCCCATTTAATAGTATCTGGATCAGCTCTTTCTCCAGCTAAAAACAAGCTTTCAAAATTACTCAAGTCATACTTAGAAAAAAATTTACCTTCAGGATCTTCTTTTTTTATAGCTCTAAAAGCTGTGGGAGCTGTAAAAAGAGATTTAACTTTATAGTCAGAGATTATTTTCCAAAAAGCACCAGCATCAGGTGTCCCAACAGGCTTACCTTCAAACAAAACTGTTGTGCATCCTTTGAACAACGGAGCATAGACTATATATGAGTGCCCAACAATCCAACCGATATCACTTGCTGACCACCAAATATCATCGGTATCAATGTTATAAATATTTTTCATAGTCCATTTGAGAGCAACAATATGACCTCCAATGTCCCTTACAATACCTTTCGGGGTTCCTGTTGTACCTGAAGT
Organism: uncultured Pelagibacteraceae bacterium; assembly: GCA_902559075.1. Taxonomy (GTDB): domain Bacteria; phylum Pseudomonadota; class Alphaproteobacteria; order Pelagibacterales; family Pelagibacteraceae; genus Pelagibacter. The sequence goes on from CACEGO010000016.1 coordinate 8,810, forward strand.
ATATAAAATGTATGCAAACTCATTTGAGTTCATCTCAATACAATCAGTTTCTTTTGCATTAGATACAACTTCTTCCCAGCTGACCTCATTTGGAGCATTTAAATTAACCTCATGACCAGGTCTTTGGAACAAAATCATCTTTTCAATTTTATGTTTGGCTATTTTTATTGCTTCATTAACAAGTGGTTTGTACTCGACTGTCCGTCCTGGTTCAAAACCACACGAAGCAGTCACCATTATTTTAGCTTTACTATCATCTATTCTGCTTGCAAGTTCATTTGAGGCAAATCCTCCAAATACAACCGAATGAATTGCGCCAATTCTAGCACAAGCAAGCATTGCAACTACTGCTTCTGGGATCATTGGCATGTAAATTATTACCCTGTCACCCTTATTGGCACCTTGAGCTTTTAAAGCTCCTGCAAATTTTGAAACCTTTGATCTTAAATCTTCATAAGTGAACTGACCTTTGTTGCCAGTAATAGGACTATCATAGATTAATGCAGTTTTTTTACCTCTACCTTGATCAATATGAATATCTAGGGCGTTGTAACAAGTATTTGTAACACCATCTTCGAACCATTTATAGAAAGGAGGATTAGATTTATTTAATATTTTTGTTGGTTCTTTAAACCAGAAGATATCTTTAGAAGCTTCTTCCCAAAATTTTTCAGGATTATTTATGGAATTTTGATAAATTTCCTCAAATTTTAGTGACATAGAATTTTGATTCGAATTCCTTATTTTTTTTGATTTTTAACTTGTAAATTGTATTTAATTTTAAAAATTAAGTAAAATCAATGAGAATAAGTCGCAATTAAGTCTTCATTTATCCAATTTAATTTGCTATTTAACCACGAAATTGGCTTAGGAAACTAAGTCTAGTTTATATAAACTAAATAAAAACTAACGAAGAGGGAGTTTTTTATGAAAAAACTTAAACTGTTTGCTTTAGCAGCTATGACCTTGATCGGTTTTTCAGGTATAGCTATTGCAGCAGACGCAACGATGTTGATGCAAGATGACTTCGTAGGAATTTCATTCTGGGTTATCTCTATGGGAATGTTAGCAGCTACTGCTTTCTTTTTCATGGAAGCGGGCAACGTCGCATCAGGCTGGAGAACATCTGTTATTGTTGCTGGTCTAGTAACTGGTATTGCATTCATACATTACATGTATATGAGAGAAGTATGGGTTGCTACTGGAGATTCGCCAACTGTTTACAGATACATTGACTGGTTAATTACTGTACCTTTACAGATGGTAGAATTTTACTTAATTCTAGCAGCTATCGGTAAAGCGAACGCTGGAATGTTCTGGAGATTGTTAATCGGTTCACTAGTTATGCTAATCGGTGGATACTTAGGTGAAGCAGGATATATTAATTCTACACTAGGTTTCATTATCGGAATGGCAGGTTGGGTATACATTCTTTATGAAGTATTCTCAGGTGAAGCTGGTAAAGCTGCAGCTAAAAGTGGTAACAAAGCTTTAGTAACAGCTTTTGGTGCTATGAGAATGATCGTTACAGTAGGTTGGGCTATTTACCCATTAGGTTATGTATTTGGTTACTTAACTGGTGGTGTAGATGCTGCTTCACTTAACGTTGTTTATAACTTAGCTGACTTCATTAACAAAATTGCATTTGGTCTAGTAATTTGGGCTGCTGCAACTAGTTCAAGCGGAAAAAGAGCTAAGTAATTAGTTAAAATTTAAATTAAGGGCAGGTACATTTTTGTACTTGCCCTTTTTTTTTACCTTTATTAAAATTATGTATAATAACTATACATAATTTTATATTCATGGATGTTAAATTAGAAAAATGGCACAAATGTCATATTGATAAAGAAGTCCTTAAAGAACTCTCAAAGAAATCTGATTTAAAAGGACTACAGCATGTTTCTATTTTTTTTGGCCTATTAATGGTAACAGGAATTTTTGCATACGTAACCTGGGGAACTTTGTGGTCTGTATTTTGGTTTTTAGTTTATGGAAATATTTATTCTTTCTCTAACCCATTATGGCATGAGACTGGTCATAAAACTGCTTTTCAATCAAAATTCTTAAATGAACTTTTTTATTATATATCTTCTTATATGGCTAACTTTGAGCCTACAAGATGGAGATACACACACTTTGTTCATCATGGAAATACATATTCAACCGAAAATCCTTTTGATCATGAAATTGAATATGGAAATGATTTAAAAGAAACACCTAAAAGATTAATTATAAACATTATTCCCTTCCTAGATTTAATATTTTTTAAAAAGCATATTTCCTTTGAAATTATTCAGCATGCACTTGGAATTAAAACAAAAGTTATGAAAGACAGTATTCCAGAAAATGCACAACCAAAAGCAATTTTTAATTCAAGAATTTATGTTTTAATTTGGCTAACAATTATTTTGTGGTCAATACTGGTTTCTTCTTGGATGCCAATGTTATATTTTTTGTTACCACAATATTATGGGAAAACTTTGCATAAACTTGTAGCTTTTACACAGCATGCAGGCCTAGCAAGAAACATAAAAGATCACAGGCTCACATCACGTGAAATGTATCTTAATCCAATATTAAGCTTTCTATATTGGAAAATGGAGTATCATTTAACTCATCATATGTTTCCAACAGTTCCGTCTTATAATTTAGATAAGTTACATCACCATATTAAAGATCAGCTACCTCGAACTAATGATGGATTAATAGATGCTTATAAAGAAATTATCCCAGCGTTAATGAGACAAAAAGACGATACGACTTATTTTATAAAAAAAGAGCTGCCTCAGCCTCAAAATATTTTAAATTAAACCAAGTATGATTTTACATACTTGCCCAATTTAGATATGAACCTATATATAACGCATGGCAAAAATTACTTTTAATACTCACGATAACAACACTCATACAATCGACATACAAAATGGGTTAAGTGTAATGGAAGGTGCTGTTCAAAATGATATTCCAGGTATTGATGCAGATTGTGGTGGTGGAATGGCTTGCGCAACTTGCCACGTTTATGTCAAAGATGAATGGTTAAATAAACTTCCAGCAAAAGAGGATGGTGAGGAAGATATGCTTGATATGGCGTTTGAGCCAAAAAATAACAGTCGACTAAGTTGTCAGTTAATTGTTTCAGATGAATTAGATGGATTAGAGGTAAACATTCCATCAAAGCAAGCTTAAATGAATAAAACAGATGTATTAATTATTGGAGCAGGGCCTACTGGTTTGTTTTGTGCACACCAACTTGGAATTATAGGATTAAGTTGTGAGATCGTAGATAATCTTGATAAAGCTGGAGGTCAATGTATTGAACTTTATCCTGATAAACCAATTTATGATATTCCAGCAGTTCCTGAGTGCACTGGTGAAGAGTTAACAAATAATCTTTTACAACAAATAAAACCTTTTAATGTGAAATTCCATTTAAATGAAAGAGTAGAAGAAATTAAAAAAGTTGAAAATCGATGGAATGTTAAAACTTCAGGTGGTGTAGAGTTTGATGTTGCAGCGATCGTTATAGCTGGAGGAGTTGGTTCTTTTGAACCTAGAAAATTCTCAGTTAAAGAATGTGATAAGTATGAAGGGAACAGTTTATTGTATTCAATTAAAGATAAAACAATATTTAAAGACAAAACAATTTCAATATTTGGTGGAGGAGACTCGGCTTTAGATTGGGCTATAGAACTGTCAAATACATCAAAGGTAAATTTAATTCATAGAAGGGATGGTTTTAGTGGAGCAGAATCTAGTGTTCAAAAAGTAAAGCAACTTCATGAGCAAGGAAAATTAAATTTATTTACAAAATATCAGATGGAATCCGTTGTTGGGGATAAAAAAATTGACTCTGTAAAAATAAAACATGATGAAGGTGAGACTAAAGAAATTAAGTCTGATTATGTTTTAGGTTTTTTTGGTTTAATTATGCAGCTTGGACCAATTTTAGATTGGGGTCTTAATATAAATAAAAAAACAGTTGAAGTTAATACTGAAAGTTTTGAGACAAATATAAGTAGTATATTTGCAATTGGAGATATTTGTTCTTACCCAGGTAAATTAAAATTAATTCTGTCAGGCTTTCACGAGGGAGCATTGGCTGCAAGAGGTTGTTTTAAATATGCAAAACCAAATGAAAAATTAAGGTTTGAATTCACAACAACATCTAAAGCTGCTCAAGAAAGACTTGGAATTAAAAAATGATAGAATTATTTTCTGCTAACACTCCTAATGGATGGAAAATTGGTATTATGTTAGAGGAGATTGGTTACGAGTATAAAGTAACTAAAGTTGATTTAAGTAAAGATGAACAATTTAATCCAGAATTTATAAAAATCAGTCCTTTCGGAAAAATTCCAGTAATTATTGATCATGAAGATAACAAAACAGTTTTTGAGTCAGGTGCAATTTTAATGTACTTGGGTGACAAAAGTGGAAAGTTTTATGATCAAAAAGATAGACTAGTTATCAACCAATGGTTAATGGCTCAGATGGGAACTGTTGGTCCCATGATTGGTCAACACCACCAGTTCCATCATTATAATTCTGGAAAGAGTCAGTTTGGAGAAGAGAGATATTTCAAAATTACTAGAAGAATTTATGGAGAATTAGATGCGAGATTAAAAGAATCTAAATTTCTTGCAGGATCTAATTATACAATTGCTGATATTGCTACATGGCCATGGATGGCAAGACATGAGTGGCACGATATTGGATTAAAAAATTATAAAAACTTATCTAGATGGTATTTAGAAATTGCCGATCGAGAAGGGACTGTTAAAGGTTTTAGTTTTATGGATAAGAATGCAAAAATACCTAAGCTTTAAAGAATTTTATCCAAAAAACCTATAAAGTGTGCTTAGTATTCCATAACCTGAAAATTCAATAGCTACAATTACGATGATGATTAAAATTAATTTTTTATTCATTTCAAAAATAAATATAACAAAAGCAAGATCCAGAAAAAAGGGTAATAAAAATAAATATATTTCTTTGCAAAAAGAAATGAGATTGAATTTTGATTAGAAGATTTTTTTCTCATTTTTTAATCGTCTGCGTGAACTTTTTCATTTTTTTCATGTTTTTCTTGTGCAGCAATAGTGTACTTAGCAACAGGTCTTGCCATTAATCTTTTTAGTCCAATTGGTTCTGCTGTATCTAAACAGTAGCCATAAGTATCTTCTCTAATTCTTCTCAAGGCTTTATCTATTTCAGAAATAAGTTTAATTTGCCTATTGATTGCTTTCATTTCGACATTGCTATCGATATATGAGTTTGCTTGGTCCACAATATCTGCAGAAATATTATTATCGTCCATACTTCCATTATAGAGCGCTTCGTTATTTGCTTTAATTAACTCTTTTTTCCACTCTGTTAGTCGAATTCTAAAATATACTTTATGTTTTTCACACATATACTTTTCTGTATCCTTAGGAATATAATTTTTAGAAATTTTAACTGATCCTTTGGAAACAACTTTAGGCTCATTTTTTTTTGGTTTACTTAAAACTTTAGTTTTTGTCTTTGATACTTTTTTTTTTGCTTTAACAGTCTTTGGCATATGTAAAAATAGAGTTCCGGAGTATATTCAGCAAATTAGTGGTGTCAAGCAAGCTGAATTGTTATAAATAATTATAA
>CACEGO010000017.1 GCA_902559075.1 uncultured Pelagibacteraceae bacterium
TTTATGTTCAAAGGATCAAATGTTGCGTTAATAACACCATTTAAAGATAATATGCTAGATGAAGAGGCATATATTAAATTAATTCATTTTCATATTAACAATGGAACAAATGGTCTTGTTCCGGCAGGTACTACTGGAGAGTCTCCGACTTTAAGCCATGACGAGCATCAAAAAGTTATTGATTTATGCATTAAAGAAAGTAGTGGAAAAATACCTGTTATTGCTGGCACTGGATCAAATTCAACTGAAGAAGCAATTTCATTAACAACTCATGCTGAAAAAGCAGGAGCTAACGCTGCTTTGATTGTTACACCTTATTATAATAAGCCAACACAAGAAGGTTTGTATCAACATTATAAAGCTATTAACGACAAGTGTGGAATTCCAATTATAATTTATAATATTCCTGGTAGGTCAGTGATTGATATGACAGTTGACACGATGGCTAGATTGTTCGAATTAAAAAACATAGTAGGTGTTAAAGATGCAACAGGAGATTTAAATAGAGTCAATCAGACACTTGAAAAAATGGGTAAAGATTTTATTCAATTAACAGGTAATGATGATAATGCTTTTGAATTCAATAAACGTGGTGGGGTAGGCACTATTAGTGTAACAGCAAATATTGCACCCAAACTCTGTTCTGATTTTCAAAAATTTTCAAAATCAGATACTGATAATGAAATGAAAGAAGCAGAGAGATTAGATAAAATATTACAACCAGTACATCACTCAATGTTTGTTGAGAGTAACCCTAGTCCAGTAAAATACGCTGCAAAATTATTGGGACTTTGTGATGATAATGTAAGACTACCACTTGTAAAAGTAACTGAGACAACAAAAGAAATTATAAAAAAAGCTCTTCAGTTTGCTAAATTAATTTAATGAACAAAAAAACCAATATTGGTTTAAAAATTATTTGTTTAAATAGAAAAGCCAGTTTCAATTATTTTTTTGAAGATCTTTTTGAAGCTGGAATTGTTTTAAAGGGATCAGAGATTAAATCAGTAAGAGATGGCAAAGTGAATATCGCTGAGTCTTATGCTATTGAGAAGAGAGGTGAAATTGTTTTAATTAATTCACATATTTCACCATACAAACAAGCCAGTTACTCCAATCATAATCCAACAGATGATAGAAAATTGCTACTTAATAAAAAAGAAATAAATAAATTAATAGGTAAAATGCAAAGAGATGGTTTCACACTAGTTCCAACAAAAATGTATTTTAAAAAAGGAAAGGCCAAAATAGAATTAGCTGTTGCTAAAGGTAAAAAGCAGTATGATAAAAGAGCAACAAAAAAAAGTAGAGATTGGAACCGTGAAAAGGCAAGATATATTAGAAAATCAAGCTAAAATTATTTTCTTAGGAATAGGTTCAAATTTAGGTCTAAGGAAAAAAAATATAGAAAAAGCAAAATTTTTATTAGCAGAACATAACTTAGATGTTCTCTCGGTATCTAGTTATTATGAAACTCCTTCTTGGCCTGACCCACGAAAACCTAAGTTCTTAAATATAATTTTAAAATTAAAATGTTATTACAGTCCTCAAGAATTATTAAAAATATGTAAATTTATAGAAAATCAATTAGGTAGAAAAAAAACGAAAAAAAATGCTCCTCGTACATGTGATTTAGATATAATCGATTTTAATAATTTGGTATCAAAAAAAAACTCTAAGATTAATTTACCTCATAAAATGATGCACAAAAGAAACTTTGTATTATTTCCATTATTTGAGATTCAAAAGAATTGGATCCATCCTGATAAACAAATTGATGTTAAAACCTTGATTTCTATGCTTCCTGATAGAGACATTAGATCTATTAAACAAATTTGATTTAATGGTATAATATCAATTATGCTTAATTCAAATGAACTTATAAATAAAGTTAAGGATTATAATAAATTTCTTAATCCTGAAAAATTGGATAAAGCATATAATTTTGCTGTTAATGCACATAAGAGTCAAAAAAGAGCATCGGGTGATCCTTATTCTGTTCACCCAATTGAGGTTGCAAATATTTTAACTGAATTAAAATTAGATAGCGCTACAATTACAACTGGTTTATTGCATGACACTATAGAAGATACTTTTGCAACTTATGAAACTATCAAACAAGAATTTGGTGATGAGGTTGCTGATTTAGTGGACGGTGTAACAAAAATTTCAGCATTTGAAAATTCAGCTGGAGCTAATTCTAAAGTTGAGAATTTCAGAAAATTAATTTTAGCAACATCAAAAGACATCAGAGTTCTGTTAGTGAAAATTGCTGATCGACTACATAATATGAGGACCATTAAAGCAATTACAAAAGAAGAAAAAAGAAAAAGGATAGCTCAAGAAACTATGGAAATTTATGCCCCATTAGCTGATAGAATGGGTATGCATAGAATAAGAGACGAACTTGAGGATTTATCTTTTGAAATTTTAAATAACGATGCAAGAAAACTAATTAAAAAAAGACTTGATGAAATAAAATTGGATAGAAAAGATTTATTTGAAGAGCAATCTTTTGAGTTAAGTGAAATATTGAATGATAATGAGATTAATGCAGAGATTCATGGTAGAGAAAAAACGCCTTTTTCAATTTGGAGAAAAGTCCAAAAAAAAAGAGTCTCCCTTGAACAAATAACAGACATTATTGGATTTAGGATAATTTTAAAAAACGTAGACGATTGTTACAAAACCCTCGGGATTTTTCATAAAAAATGGAATTGTATACCGGGAAAATTTAAAGATTATATTTCATCTCCAAAAATCAATGGTTATAAATCTATTCATACTTCTGTAATTGGTTCAAATAAAAAACCAATAGAAATTCAAATTAGAACAAATGAAATGCACGAATTTGCAGAAAGAGGAATCGCATCTCATTGGCAGTATAAATCTTCTGAAAAATTTAATTCTTTAAGTTGGAAAGAGTATGATTGGTTAAAAGATCTTGTTGAGATTATAGAAAAAAATGAAAACCCTGAAGACTCATATGAGTATACAAAACTACAAATGTTTCAAGAAAACGTATTTTGTTTCACACCAAAAGGTTCAGTAATTAAATTACCTAAAGACGCAACAGCCATAGATTTTGCATATGCAGTTCATACTAAAATTGGTAATTCAGCAGTTGGTTGTGAAATTAATGGAAACAAAAGCGAATTACAAACTATTTTAAGAAACGGTGATCGAGTAAAAATTATAACATCTAAAAATAATTCACCCTCACTTCACTGGATACCAACAACTAAAACAGGTAAAGCTAGAGCAGCGATAAGAAGATATTGGCATGATAAAGGGGAGCAAAAAAAGGAAAAAACAAAAAAATATAATACCACTCTATGGATGTCATTACCTGATAAGCCAGGTCAATTAGGAGATATAAGCTCACTCATTGGAAGTCATAAATTAAATATATCAAGTTTAGAAATGGTTGGTAAAAATCCCAATTATATTAATTTTAAATTTAAATTAATTATTAGAAACCTTAAGAATTTTACTAATTTTATTGCAGAGCTAAAACAAAAGAGTATAAAATTTAAGATAATTAGACACGAAGAAAAAAGAAATGCTTTCACTCAAAAAATCCTTAAATATTTTAAAAAAAACTAATGCATTATTAGAAGGTCACTTTGTTCTATCTTCAGGTCTACATTCTTCAAAATATATTCAATGTGCAAAACTTTTAAGTTACCCTAATTTAGCTGATAAAATTTGTAAATCCTTAGCAAATAAAATTAAAAAAAAATTTAAAAAAATTGATTTAATATTAGCTCCTGCAATGGGGGGAGTAATTATTGGATATGAAATAGGAAAATTGCTTAAAAAAGAAACAATTTTTTGCGAAAGGGTAAATGGTAAATTTACTCTCAGAAGAGGTTTCAAAATTAAAAAAGGTGCAAGAGTATTAATTATAGAAGATGTAATCACTACAGGAAAATCAAGTTTAGAGTGTGTGAAATTGATTAAAAAATCAAAAGCAAAATTAATTGGATTTGCCTCTATTATTGATCGATCAACCAGACAATCTTTAAAAATAAAAATTGGAATAACATCTCATTTAAAAATTGATGTTCCAACTTATAAAGCAAATAAACTACCACCAGAACTTAAATCTATACCAATAACAACCCCAGGAAGCAGATTTATTAAGTGAAAAGGTTAGGTGTAAATATAGATCATATCGCAACTTTACGAAACGCTCGTGGAGAGAAACATCCAGATCCACTATACGCAGCTAAAAAAGTTATTAGTTATGGAGCCGATTCTGTAACAATTCATTTAAGAGAAGATAGAAGACATATAAATGATATTGATGCAAAAAAAATCTGTGGTTTAAGAAATGTACCTGTAAACCTTGAAATTTCTATGAATAAAGAAATTGTTAATAAAGCACTTAAGATAAAACCTAATTTTATATGTTTAGTTCCAGAAAATAGAAAAGAAATTACTACCGAGGGAGGTTTAAATATAAAAAACAATCTGAATAAATTAGAGAAAATAATTAAAAAATTTAAAAAAGCAAAAATAAGAACAAGTTTATTCATTAACCCTTCCCCAAAAGATATTAGACTTGCTAAAAAATTAAATGCTGATTGTATTGAAATACATACTGGAAAACTAGCAAACCTAGTTAAATCAAAAAAAAATTATTCTAGTGAATTAAACAGAATTAAAAAAAGTGCAAAATTAGCATCAAGTTTAAATATAGAAGTTCATGCTGGTCATGGTCTAGACTATAAAACTACAAAGATGTTAACAAAAATAATAGATATAGAAGAGTATAATATCGGACATTTTATAATTGGAGAGTCAATATTTGATGGACTTTCAAAAGTAATTAAAAACCTAAAAAAAATTATAAAAAAATAAATGAAAATTCTTGGTATTGGTGTTGATATTGTTGAAAATAAAAGAATTAAAAAATCGATTAAAAATCCTTTATTTAAAAAAAGGATTTATTCATTTAATGAATTGAAACAATCTAATGCTGTAAACAATAAAGTAGCTTTTTTTTCGAAGAGATTTGCTGCAAAAGAAGCATTTTCTAAAGCTCTTGGCACAGGTTTTCGTATGAATTTAAATTTTAAAGATATAGAAGTTGTTAATGACAAAAAGGGAAAGCCTTATTACGTTAAAAATAAAAAAATTACAAAAATTGTACAAAAGAACTTTAAAATCAAAAATTTTAAATGTTTTTTATCAATTTCGGATGAAAAAAATTATTCAACAGCATTTGCAATTATTCAAACATTATGAAATTAGATAAAAATTTTTTTTCAGAAAATATAAAAACTTTAATTTATGCATTAATAATTGCAGTTATAATTAGATCACTTTTAGTACAACCATTTTATATTCCATCATCATCCATGGAACCCACTTTATTAGTAGGTGATAGGTTGTTTGTAACAAAATATACCTATGGATATAGCAAACACTCATTTCCTTTTAGTCCTCCAATATTAAATAAAAGAATTATGTTTAGTAGTCCTGAAAGAGGTGATGTAATTGTATTTAAAACACCAGCAGATAATCGAACAGATTACATTAAAAGATTAATTGGTTTACCTGGTGATAAAATTCAATTTATAGACTTTAATTTATATTTAAATAATTCTGAAATTCTTAAATCTAAAATTAATAACAAAACTACAATTTTCTGTGGTGAAAAAAGTATTGATGTCTATAGATTTGAAGAAAAACTTTCAAATGGTAAAAAATTTCATACTGTTTATTTAAAAGATTATACCTATCAAAATTCTGATGTGTTTACTGTACCTAAAGATCATTATTTCTTTTTAGGGGATAACAGAGACTGTTCTAAAGACAGCAGGTACTTAACAAGTGTAGGATATGTACATAAAGATAATTTAGTAGGAAAAGCTCAATTTATATTTTTCTCTTCAGATAAAAGAATAGGAAGTTTTATTGAATTTTGGAAATGGCATAAGTCAATAAGATTTAACAGAACATTTAATAAAATTAATTAATGAAAATCAACTATCAGAGTTTAGAAAAAAAAATTGATATAAAATTTAAAACTAAAGATTTACTTATCCAAGCGCTTACACACAAAAGTTTTAACCCAAATGAAAATAATGAAAAGATAGAGTTTCTGGGTGATAGAGTTCTTGGTTTGGTAATAGCAAAAAAGCTTTTAGAAATTTATCCTGAGGAAAGAGAAGGTATTCTTGATAAAAAATTTGCATCGTTAGTTAATAAAAAAACGTGTCTGGATATAGCAAAAAAAATCAATTTAGCTAGTTACGTTAAAACATTTAATCCCAACAATAAAAAAATAAAAATTGAGGACAAAATTATATCTGATAGCTGTGAAGCATTAATTGGTGCTATTTATCTTGATAAAGGTTTTACAATTGTTGAAAAAACAATTTTAAACTTGTGGCAAGATCATATTGAAAAAAGTGTAGTAACCGAAATAGATGCTAAAACAAAGTTACAGGAACTAACTTTAAAAAACTTTAAAAAATTACCCACATATAAATTAATTTCAAATACAGGTCCAAAACATAAACCTATATTCAAAGTCGGAGTAAAATTACCAAATACAAAATATTTTATAGCTACAGGCAAATCAAAGAAAGAAGCTGAACAAAATGCTGCTATAGAATGTTTAAATAATACAAATAAAAAATGAATTGGTCAGACGAAGGATTTTTAATAAGTAAAACAAGATATAATGAAAATTCATTAATTGCTGAATTATTTACAAAAGATAAAGGAAAAATATCAGGAATTATATTTGGTGGTACTTCAAAAAAAATTAAAAATTATCTTCAGCTAGGTAATAAACTCCATGTTAATTACAATTCTAAAAATGAAAATAGAATAGGTTATTTTAAAATTGAAATTTTAAATGCCTATACTCCTTTATATTTTGATCACAAGCAAAAGTTATCCTGTATTACATCTGCTATGAATTTGATTAAAATATTAACAGCAGATTCTCAATCTAACGATAAAGTTTATTTTATAATTCAAAATTTATTTTTAATTTTAAAAGAAAAAGATTGGTTAAAAAAATATATATTTTGGGAATTGGAGTTACTTAAAATATTAGGATATGACTTGGCACTTGAAAATTTAGTTGAAAAAGTTTTAGAAGGTAACAAAACTGTATATTATGCAAGTTCTTTAAATGAAAAAAAATATGTGCCTAATTTTTTGATTGAAAAAGATATAGAAGTTAATGATCTTGCCGCTTTATTGAACGGTTTGAAATTAGTAGGCGACTATTTGGATAAAACTATATTAAGACCAAATAATTTAAATTATCCAAATAGCAGGTTGTTATTTTTAAATACGTTAAAATAATTATTTTATTATTTTATCAATTCTATCAGCATAATAACTTACTATAGCATTGGCACCAGCTCTCTTAAAAGCAACTAAGCTTTCATATATAGCATCTTTATTAATTAATTTTTTCGTTATAGCAGTTTCAATTAAGCTATATTCTCCTGATACTTGATAGGCAAATACAGGTAATTTAAATTTTTCTTTAATTGATTTTATTATATCTAAGTAGGGCATACCTGGTTTAACCATTACCATATCAGCACCTTCTTTAATATCTAATGCAACTTCTCTTAAAGCTTCATCAGAATTTCTATAATCCATCTGATAAGTTTTTTTGTCTCCTTTTAATGAACCTTTAGAACCGACTGCATCTCTAAAAGGTCCATAAAAGCTTGAAGCATATTTTGCAGCATACGATAATATTTGAACGTTTTGGAATTTATTTTTATCTAAAGCTTTTCTTATTTTTCCTATTCTGCCATCCATCATGTCTGAAGGAGCAAGTACATCACAACCCATCTCAGCTTGTAGTAATGACTGATTAATTAAAACCTCAATTGTTTCGTCGTTAAGTATAGTATTAGATTTGATTAAACCGTCATGACCATGTGATGTGTAGGGATCTAATGCTACGTCACACATAATACCTATTTGATTTTTGTATCTTTTTTTAATTTCTTTAATTGCTCTACAAACTAAATTTTTTTCGTTAAGTGATTCTGTACCCAATTCATCTTTATGTACATTTTGGGTTTTTGGAAAAAGTGCAACCATTGGTATCTTCTTTTTTATTGCTCTGTCTACTATTTGGCTCAATCTATTAATAGTATACCTGTATACACCCGGCATAGATGAAATCGGTTGCCGTTTATTAGATCCTTCTATTAAAAAAATAGGTAATATAAAGTCATTTGGACTTAAAGTATTTTCTTGAATCAGTCTTCTTGACCAATTTTCTTTTCTAGTTCTTCTAAGTCTGAGACTGGGATATTTACCAATAATCATGTTTTAATTTACTTTTAAATTGCGACAAATGTAATATACACATATACAAAAAAAAGGGTAGAAAGCAATCAAGATGACGATAGAAAATTCAAAAGTAATAGACTTAAATCTTAAAAAAGAAGATAGAGTTTTAGACTTTAGTGATTTCCAAAAGCAAGAAATCAAATTTGATATTGAAAAATTACAAGAGGCTTATCAACAAATAGTTAAAATTAAAAAATTTGAAGATGCTGGTGTAACTCACTTTGGAGCGATATCATTAACTCAAATACCTGGTGACCCAGACTCAATTAAAGGTAACAAGGCAAGAGGTATATATTGGACAAAACCTGATAAATCAGGAAAAGAAGTTGTAAGAGATGAGACACTTGATGAGTCATTATATTCAGAATTTATAAAAGATTATGAAAACACTTATTTCAAAGAAGTATATGACACTCTTTCATCTAGATACAAACTTGGTAGAGTAAGAATTCTTTTAAAAGAACCAAGATCAACTTTAAGTTGGCACAGAGATCCTGAGCCAAGATTACACATACCTTTAATTACTAACCCTGGCTGCATAATGGTTATTGATAACGTTGCGAAACATATGCCTGCTGATGGTTCTGTTTGGATTACAAATAATACCAAGTATCACAATGCATTTAATGGTGGAGAAGAGAATAGAATACATTTAGTTGCTTGTGTTTTAGATTACAAATTTAATTAATTTGAGAAAAATATTTATTTCATCAGATCATGCTGGATTTAAATTAAAAGAGATAATTAAAAATTATTTAAAAATTAAAAAAGTAAAATTTGAGGACCTTGGTCCAAAAGATGACAGTAGTGTTGATTATCCGGACTATGCTCATAAAGTTGCAAAAAAAGTTAAACTTAATAAGAGCAATGTTGGCATTTTAGTGTGTGGATCTGGGACCGGTATGAATATTGCGGCAAATAAGCATAAAAATATTCGCGCTGCACAATGTTTTAATCTAAAATCAACGAAATTATCAAGATTGCATAACGATGCAAACATCATTACATTAGGATCAAGGTTAATAACCAAAAAAAATGCTTTGAAATTTGTAAGTGTTTTTTTAAATACAAAATTTGACGGTGGAAGACACTTGAGAAGGGTTAAGAAAATATAATTATGTCGAGCGAAAAAAGTTATTTAAACGATAGTTATAAAAGTTTTTTTGAGGATAGTTTATCTGTAAAAGATCCAGAGCTTTATAAAGCTATTAAAGATGAATTAATTAGACAGCAACAACATATAGAGCTAATTGCGTCTGAAAATATAGTATCTCAAGCAGTATTAGAAGCACAAGGATCAGTTTTAACTAACAAATATGCCGAAGGTTATCCTGGTAAAAGATATTATAATGGTTGCGAGCATGTTGATGTAGCAGAAAACCTTGCTATTGAAAGATTAAAAAAATTATTTAATTGTAAATTTGCAAATGCTCAACCACACTCAGGTGCACAAGCTAATGGAGCAGTGTTTTTAGCCCTGTTAAGCCCAGGTGATACGTTCATGGGTATGAGTTTAAATTCAGGTGGTCACATTACTCACGGATTAAAAATTTCAATGTCTGGTAAATGGTTTAACGCTATAGGTTATGATGTAGACAAAGAATCTGAGTTAATAGATTATGATAATGTTGAAAAACTTGCATTAGAACATAAACCTAAACTAATCATTGCAGGCGGAAGTGCTTATTCTAGAGTAATTGACTTTAAAAGATTTAGAGAAATAGCAGATAAAGTTGGAGCATATCTAATGGTTGATATGGCTCACTTCTCAGGATTAGTTGCTGGTAAAGGATACCCTAATCCATGTGACTATGCTCATGTGGTTACTTCAACAACTCATAAAGTATTTAGAAGCGCAAGGGGAGGAATAATTTTAACTAATCATGAAGATCTTGCTAAAAAATTTAACACAGCCGTTTTTCCTGGTTATCAGGGAGGACCTTTAATGCATATTATTGCGGCAAAAGCAGCTGGCTTTCTTGAAGCGCTACAACCAGAATTTCAAGATTACATTAAGTCTGTTTTAGCAAACGCAAAAATGTTAGCAGAAACTTTAAAAAATAATGGATTTAAAATTTATTCAGATGGAACAGATACACATTTGATGTTAGTTGATTTAAGACCTTACAATGTAAAAGGAAATCTTGCGGCAGAGAGTTTGTCTAGAGCAAACATTACGTGTAATAAAAATGGTATTCCTTTTGATACTGAAAAACCTATGATTACTTCAGGAATCAGGTTAGGCACACAAGCAGCTACAACAAGAGGTTTTGGATTAAGTGAGTTTAAAACAGTAGGTGAGTTGATAACAAAAACTTTAAAAGGTCTATCTGAAAACCCATCAGATAACAGAAAAATAGAGGAAGAAGTAAAAAACGAAGTTATTTCTTTAACTTCATCATTTCCGATATATAAGAACTTGTAGTAAATGATTTGTTCAATATGTAAAAAAGGGGAGACATCTGTTGTCGACTCTAGACCAACAGAAGATGGTACGGCTATAAGAAGACGAAGACTTTGTGTTTGCGGAGCTCGTTTTACAACTTTTGAAAGAGTTCAATTTAGAGAATTGATGGTAGTGAAAAAAAATGGGAGAAAATCTACATTCGATAGAGATAAGCTATCCAAATCTATTTATATTGCTCTTAAGAAAAGACCAATAGACACCGAAACAATAGAAAAATTTATAAGTCAAATTTCAAGATCTCTAGAAGAACTTGGTCAAAGTGAAATATCTACTAACACAATTGGAACTATGGTTATGGAGGGTTTAAAAGATTTAGATCCAGTTGGATATGTGAGATTTGCATCCGTATATAGAAATTTTAGAGAAGAAAAAGACTTTGTACAATTCGTGGACAAGCTAGATGTCTACAAAAAAAGATAATTTTACATTAAAAGATAAATTTTACATGGAGATTGCTTTAGATCTGGCAAAATCTCGTCACGGTCTCACTG
This sequence comes from uncultured Pelagibacteraceae bacterium, assembly GCA_902559075.1. GTDB lineage: Bacteria > Pseudomonadota > Alphaproteobacteria > Pelagibacterales > Pelagibacteraceae > Pelagibacter. The sequence continues at coordinate 11,305 of CACEGO010000017.1, forward strand.
GATCAAATCCTTCAGTAGGATGTGTTATTGTCAAAAATGACAAAATAATTTCTATAGGTCAAACTTCATTTAATGGAAGACCACATGCTGAATCTAATGCAATTAAAAATAGTTTTGAAGACGTAGAAGGTTCAAAAATGTATGTTACCTTAGAACCATGTTGTCATCATGGATTAACACCACCATGCACTGACGCAATAATAAAATCAAGAATTTCAGAGGTTATATATGGTGTTACTGATATAGATAAAAGAGTAAGAAATAAAAGTTTTAAAATTTTAAAGTCAAAAAAAATAATTGTAAAAAAAGGTTTATTAAAAAGTAAAATTGAAAGTTTTTATTTACCTTATTTTTTTAACAGAAAGAATAAATTGCCCTTTGTTACCGGTAAAATAGCTATTTCAAAAAACAATATTATTTATAGCAAGAAACAGAAAAAGATTACAAATTCTTATTCAGATCAGTTTACACATATGTTGAGGTATCAAAATGATAGTTTGATGATTACTCACAAAACACTAAATAAAGATAATCCAAAATTAAATTGTCGTTTGAAGGGTTTTGAAAAATTTTCTCCAAAAAGAATTATTTTGGACAATTATCTAAATTCTAAAACTAAAAGTTATATAATTAAATCTTCTAATAAAAAAAATACTTTAATTTTTTATAATAAAGCTGATAAATCAAAAATTACAAAATTTAAAAGAAAAGGAATTCATCTAATTAAATCTAAAATTGATAGAAATAACAGATTTGACATTAAATTAATTTTGAAAAAATTATATAATTGTGGATGCAGAAATTTGTTAATTGAAGGAGGAGATAAATTAACAAATTCACTGATAAAGAATAAAATTTTTAACAAATTTTATTTGTATAAAAGTCCAAAAAACCTATCTAAAAACTTCAAATATTTGAAATTTAGTAGTCAAAATATATTAAATCAGAAATATAAAACGAAAATTAATCTAAATCTCAATTTACGAAAAGACCGAATAACACTATATAGTTAGTAAAATGTTTAACGGAATAATTTATAACCAAGGTATTATAACTAAAATTATTAAAAGACCTAAAGGCCTTAATATTTTTGTAAAAAGTAATCTTAAAGTCTCCAAAAAAGATATTGGCTTATCAGTTGCATGTGATGGTGTTTGCTTAACTTTAATCTCATATAAATCAAAAATTATGGAATTTTACCTATCTAAAGAAACAATAATTCGTTCAAAATTTAAATTTTTAAAAATAAAAGATAAAATAAATTTAGAATTACCTTTAAAATATGGGACAAAAATTTCAGGACATATTTGTCAAGGTCATGTTGATACTGTCGGCAAAGTATTAAGTATTAAAAAAATAGATAAATCATTTATTTTTGATTTTGATTTACCTAAAAAGGAAAGAAAACACTTAATAGAAAAAGCATCAATCTGTGTAAATGGGATTTCCCTCACAATTTCAAAAGTGACTAAAAAAGGTTTTCAAATTTGGATTATTCCTCACACCTACAAAGAAACCAATTTATCAACTTTAAAAAAATCTAGTTTAGTCAACATAGAGATAGATATCTTGTCTAAATACGTTAGGAATTATTTTCATGGGAAAAAATAATTTTGCATCAATCGAGTCAATTATAAGTGTTGCCAAAAAAAGGTGGTATGTTTATTTTAGTTGACGATGAAAAAAGAGAAAATGAGGGAGATTTAGTTATTTCTACATCAGACTCAAATGCAAAAAACATTAACTTTATGGCGAAATACGGACGAGGTTTAATTTGTTTAGCACTCGATACTCTTCAAGCAAAAAGATTAAATTTATCTTTAATGTCTCCAATAAATCAATCAAGAAACAAAACAGCTTTCACAATTTCTATTGAAGCTAAAAAAGGAATAACTACAGGTATATCTGCTAAAGATAGAGCTAAAACAATTAAAATTGCTTCTAAAAAAAATGTAAATAAAAATGAAATTGTTTCGCCCGGTCACGTGTTTCCAATAATAGCTAAAGATGGTGGAGTCCTGGTTAGAGCAGGACATACCGAAGCATCTGTAGATATATCTAAATTGGCAAAAAAAAATAACTCTGCCGTAATTTGTGAAATTATGAATGAAGATGGAACTATGGCCAAAGGTAAGGATTTAATCAACTTTGCAAAAAAACATAAATTAAAAATTGGAAAAATAGAAGATCTAATCGCATATAGACTAAAAAAAGAAAAACTTATTAAACTTAAAAAGCAAAGCAAAATTGATGTAAAAAATCAGAAATATAATATTAGAATTTATGAGAATCTTTTAGATGGCTCAGAACATTTTGCATTAATAAAAGGTAAAATAAAAAAAGGTACGAATCCAAGAGTAAGAGTAATTTCATCTAATGTCGTCCAAAACTATCTAATAAATCAATCATTACCAAATTCATTTAATAAGACTCTAAATTATTTTAAAAAATATCAAAATTGTGTTTTAGTATTTATTAAAGACTCAAATTTAAAATCAGTAACTCAGACCTTAAAAGATTATAAAAACAAAGATTTTTATAAAAAAGGGAATGACAAGTTAATAAGAAATTATGGTATTGGAGCTCAAATTATTAAAGACTTAAAAATTAAAAACATGATATTAATCACCAAATCACCAAAAAAAGTTATTGGTCTTGATGGTTATGGTATAAAAATTAAAAAACAGGAATTAATTTAATGAAAAAAAAATATCTAATTGTTGTAGCAGATTATTACAAAGACATTGCAGAAGGCTTAATAAAAAGCGCTTTAAAAATAATTCCAAAAAGAAATATGATCAAAATTATTAAAGTGCCTGGAGCTTTTGAAATCCCAGTTACAATCTCAAAAAATTTAAAAAAATTTGATGGTTTTTTAGCCTTAGGATGTGTAATTAAAGGTCAAACACCACATTTCGATTTTATTTCTCAAGCATCAACAGATGCCATAATGAAATTGTCTATAGATAGTAAAAAACCTATTGGAAATGGAATAATTACTTGTCTTAATATGACTCAAGCAAGAGCTAGAAGAAAAAAGGGTGCTGAAGCAGCAGAAGCTGTGATTTCAGTTTTATCTCAAAAATGAGAACCCATTATAATCCAAAAAATAACCCTA
>CACEGO010000018.1 GCA_902559075.1 uncultured Pelagibacteraceae bacterium
AAAACTTAGGTAATGTAGATTTGATTAATAATTTTTATATTTATAAATTTGATAATAAAAATAACATTTATAAAATTGTATTTAATGGATCACGAAATAAATTCTTACAGACAATGAAAAATTTAAATTACGAATTTGAAACTAATAAGAAAATTTGGATTGTAAAATGAAGAATCTAAATCAATTAATACTGAATTTTGATTATGATCAAAATTTTAAAGATCAAGATTTTTATGTTTCAAAAAGTAATGAAAATTCGTTTTTATTATTAAATAAATGGCCTAAATGGGAAAAAAATTTTATAAATATAATTGGTGATAACTTCTCAGGGAAGACCCATTTAATAAACATTTTTCAGCACAAGTTCAAAGGAATTAAAATTAGTTCTAATCAAATAGATAATCTTTTTTTAAAAAAAATCAAAATATATGAAAATATAATTGTTGAAGATTTGAATGAACAAGTTAATGAAAATTTTTTGTTTACTCTATTGAATATTATTGAACAAGATAATAAATACTTAATAGCAACATCTACAAAGCCTATTGTTGATTTTAATTTTAAATTAGATGATCTCAACTCTAGATCAAAAAATTTTTTACTTTCTTTTATTAAAAAACCTGAGGATGATTTAATGTATGCACTGATATTAAAGAATCTTTCGGATCGTCAAATATCTATAGAAAAAAAATTGGTTGATTTTATTATTAATAGAATTGATAGATCTTATGGTAAAATATCTGATTTCATATATAAAATCGACGAAATTAGTTTAAAAAAAAAAAAACCAATCGACTTTAAAATTATAAAAGAAGCTTTAGGAGATTAATTGAATAAATATAGAACACATAAATGTAATGAATTAAGAAAAAAGGATGTGGATAAAATAGTTTCCTTATCAGGTTGGATAAATAAAAAAAGAGACCACGGTAATTTGCTATTTATTGATCTAAGAGACAATTATGGAATTACACAATGTATTATTGATAAAGACAATAAATATTTCTTAGAATTAGAGAAGATTCAGTTAGAAACAGTTATAAAAGTTGATGGTAAAGTTATAAACCGTTCAGAAGAAACTATAAATAAAGACATAAAGTCTGGAGAGATTGAAGTAGTTATAGAAAAATTTGAAATTTTAGGAACTTGTAAAGAACTTCCTATGCCTGTTTTTAGTGATCAAGAATATGCTGAAGAAATTAGACTTAAATACAGATTTTTAGATTTAAGAAGAAAAAAAATTCATGAAAATATTATTTTACGATCAAAAGTAATTTCATTTATAAGAAATGAAATGACAAAGTTAGGTTTTCTTGAATTTCAAACTCCAATTTTGACTTCATCAAGCCCAGAGGGTGCAAGAGATTTTTTAGTTCCTAGCCGACTAAATCCAGGAAAATTTTATGCTTTGCCACAAGCTCCACAACAGTTTAAACAATTAATAATGGTTTCAGGTTTCGACAAGTATTTTCAAATTGCCCCTTGTTTTAGAGATGAAGATGCAAGAGCAGATAGAAGCCCAGGAGAGTTTTATCAGCTTGATTTAGAGATGTCTTTTGTAGAACAAGAAGACGTTTTTAGTGTTGTTGAAAGATTAATGGTAAATACATTTAAAAACTTTTCTAACAAAAAACTTTTATACGATAAATTTCCAAAAATTTCATACAAGGAGGCTATGCTAAAATATGGAACTGATAAACCAGACTTAAGAAACCCCTTGGTTATTAGTGATATTACTGAAGTATTTAATCGAGAAGATGTATACTTTGAAATATTTAAGAAATTAGTTAAATCAGGTTCTAAAGTTAGATGTATTGTCACAAAAAACACAAATGATAAACCTAGAAGTTTTTTTGATAATATAGACAAGTGGGCAAAGAGTGAAGGGGCTTCTGGCTTAGCTTACTTTACAATAGAGCAAGATAAAACTATTTCAGCCAAAGGTCCTATCGGCAAATTTTTTTCAGAAGAGGCATTAATAGAAATTATGAAAATTACGAAGTGTGAAGTAGGGGACAGTGTTTTCATGGCATGTGGCGAGCAAAGTGAATTAGAAAAAATTACATCGTTGGCTAGAAATAAAATTGGGAAAGAATTAGATCTTATTAATGATGAAATTTTTGCATTTTGCTGGATAATAGATTACCCAATGTTTGAAAGAGATGAAATATCAAATAAAATCAAATTTAGCCATAATCCTTTCTCGATGCCTCAAGGGGATCTAAAGAAAGAAAATTTTGAAAATCCTTTAGATATACTTGCATATCAATACGACATTGTTTGTAATGGGATAGAACTTTCTTCTGGAGCAATAAGAAATCATAAACCTGAGCTTATGTATAAGCTTTTCTCAATAGCGGGTTATGATAAAAGCCAAGTTGATGAAAAATTTAGTGGAATGATTAATGCTTTAAGTTATGGAGCGCCTCCACATGGCGGTATTGCACCAGGGATTGATAGAATAGTGATGTTATTAGCTAACGAAAAAAACATAAGAGAAGTTACTATGTTTCCAATGAATCAAAATGCTCAAGATTTAATGATGAAAGCTCCATCAGAAATAAATGCAGATCAATTGAAAGAACTTAATCTTTCCATAAAAATTAAAAATTAGATTTATTTCTTACCTTTTAGACTTATTTTTACATCAGAGAGATCTACAAGATTTTTTTTGTAATTGTTTCTAACAAAACCCTTGCTTGTTATATCTTTTACAATTTTTAACAATTGGTTCTGATCTTCAGAATTATTTTCATCTGAACCATTTTCATTACCACCAATAGCTGGTGTATGAGCCAAATCTTCTCTGTTTTGATATGAAATAGCTAATTCTCTAAAAATATAGTCCAAGATTGATGTTGCACTTAAAATTCTGTCATTCCCATAAACTTTTCCAGAAGGCTCAAACTTTGTTCCTACGAATGCACTAATAAATTCGTCTAAAGGCACACCATATTGAAGTCCAAGTGATACTGCTATAGCAAAATTGTTCATCAATGCTTTAACAAGCTCTCCTTCTTTACTTGTATCTATAAAAATTTCTCCAATTTTTCCATCTTCATATTCACCTGTATGAAGGTAAACTTTGTGATCTCCAATAGTAGCTTTTTGAATATAGCCTTTTCTTCTATCAGGCATACTAAATCTCTTACTATTTTTATCATTTGTCTTAATTATATTTGTAACAATACTTTCTTTGCTTGCTGATATAGCGTCATTTTTTTCAGAAACTATTTCTACAGTTTTATTTTCAACAACTTTATTATTTTTTGGATCCAGACTTTTTGTTTTTCGATTATCTAATTTTACATCTAAAACTTCAAATTTTCCGTCATCTCTTTTCTCTAAATTTTTTAATTCTACTTCATTAATGTCATCTAAATAATGATTTACTTTAAAAGTACAGGTGTAATAAGTTTCAACTAGATATTTTGCCATTTGACCTCTGTTAAATTTAATTTGAAAATTGATTCAATTAATTTATATACTTATTCAAATTTTAGTCTAATTTAATTTTTACAATTTTTAATTGAAAAAAAATAAAAAAAAATGTTGACACTTTTAAAAAAAATTTTCACTTGGTGGAATCAAGTTACTCTTGGAACTAAATTAAAAACAATTTTTTTTGGAAAACTTGTTGGTTCAGACGAGTTTGGCAATAAATACTATGAAAGTAAAAATGGAAAGAGATGGGTTATTTATTCAGAAACTATTGATGCGTCAAAAATTCCAGTAGAATGGTACTCTTGGATACATTTTACTCCAAATAGAATTGAGAAAAAACATACTCTACAAAAATACAATTGGCAAAAACCTCATCAGCCAAATTTAACCGGAACTGATAAAGCCTATTTTCCCAATAAAAATAAAAATGCTATTAAAAAAAAATACTCTAGCTGGAAAGAATAATTTTAAATTAATTTTATTTTTTTATTTTTTTTATTTAAGTTTAATTACCAATTCTTTTTCTGAAAGTAATTTAGAAGTTTATTTTACTGATATTAAAATTTTAGATAAAATAAGCTCAAAAAATACATTAGTTAAACTAAAAAATGGTGAGCCAATAAAATTTAATGATTTACTTATTAAAAGCTTAAAGTGTAAAAACTCTGAGTTTGACGATAATCCTGAAATTACTGCTTATTTACAAGTTAAAGATTTATCGGATAAAAATAATAATGAGGTTTTTGTTTTTAATGACTGGATGTTCTCATCAAGTCCTTCAATAACACCTTTTGATCATCCAGTTTATGATATTTGGTTAGTTGCTTGTTATTAAACAATATTATCTTTGTCAAGCCAGCTAACATTAAAATCAGAATTAATAAATTTTTTATGATTCAATAATTTTTTATGTAATGAGATTGTGGTTGTAATTCCTTCAATTACAAATTCATCCAGTGATCTATTCATTCTCTGTATAGCTTCGGTTCTATTCCTTCCATGACAAATTAATTTACATATCATACTGTCGTAATAAGGAGTAACTTTATATCCTTGAAATATTGCTCCATCTACCCTCGTTCTAAATCCAGAAGGTTGATGACACATTGTAATTGTCCCTGGAGAAGGTTGAAAATTTTTACTAGCATCCTCAGCATTTATTCTACACTCAATTGCGTGACCTCTCGGATTTATATCCGTTTGTTTTAAAGCTGTTTGGCCAGAAAAGGCAATCCAAATTTGTTCTTTAATAATATCCACTCCTGTTACCATCTCAGTCACAGGATGTTCAACTTGGACTCTTGTATTCATTTCTAAAAAATAAAATTTACCGTCCTCGTAAATAAATTCTACAGTTCCAGCACCCATATATCCAATTTTTCTAACCATATTTACTGTTTTTTCAAAAAGATCTTTTCTTATTTCTTCATTTAGAACTGGGCTTGGAGTTTCTTCAATTAATTTTTGGTGTCTTCTTTGTACAGAGCAATCCCTCTCGTGGAGATGTACTACTGTGTTTTTTCCTGCTAATATTTGAACCTCAATGTGTCTAGGGTTTTGAAAAAACTTTTCAATGTAAACTTGATCATTTCCAAAATATTTTTGTGCCTCTGATTTTGCGGTAGAAAATAATGTTTCAAATTCTTCTTCTTTATAAACTATTTTCATACCTTTACCTCCACCACCACCTGAGGCTTTAATTAAAACTGGAAAACCAATTTTTTTACAAAGATCTTTGGCTTCTGAAATATCGTTTACACCACCTTCAGATCCTTCAATTACAGGCAATCCATTTTCCTTTGCAATTTTTTTTGCCTGAATTTTATCTCCCATCATTTCAATGTGTTTTGAGGAAGCTCCAATAAAGCTAATTTTATTTTCCTCTAAAATTCTTGCAAAGTTAGCGTTTTCAGAAAGGAAACCATATCCTGGGTGCACAGCATCAGAATTAGTAAGTTCTATTGCTGACATTAAAGCTGGTATATTCAAATAACTGTTAGCAGGTTGATGTGATCCAATACATACGCTTTCATCAGCCATTCTTACATGCATACTTTCTCTATCCACATCAGAGTGAACAGCCACAGTTGGTATTCCCCACTCTTTACATGCCCTAATAATTCTAACTGCAATTTCCCCACGGTTTGCAATTAAAATTTTTTTAAACATTAGTTATTCTAAGATAATAATCGTTTGACCAAACTCTACGGGCTGGCCATCCTCTACACAGACTTCTTTTACGATACCATCTTCAGTTGAAGGAACATGATTCATTGTTTTCATCGCCTCAACAATCATAATCGTATCACCTTTTTTAATTTTTTTTCCAACTTCTACAAATTTCTTGGCTCCTGGTTCAGGTGCGTGATAAGCTGTTCCAATTATTGGTGAGGTAATTTCTTTTCCTTTAACAACACCCTGAGTTCCAGAGGATACTTCTTTATTTAAAGCTAAAGGAGATGTAGCTGTTTGAGGTTGAGAACTTATAGATGCGTTATTTTTTGATACTTTTATTTTTGTATCTTTTTCTGTAATTTCAATTTCGGTAAGATTAAATTCATCTAAATAATCACTTAGTTCTTTAATTACTTTTTTATCAATTTTCATTTTGAAAAGTCTTTTGCAATGAAATTATGGCTAAAATATATCCTTCTGCTCCTAATCCAAAAATTCCTCCTGTGACCACACCGCTTATTAGCGATTTATGTCTAAACTCCTCTCTTTTATATATATTTGAGATATGAATCTCTATTATTGGTTTCTTAAATAAATCAAGAGCGTCTCTTATTGCTACAGACGTATGAGTAAAGCCTGCTGCATTTATAATAATTCCATCATATTTGTTTCTTGCTTCTTGAATAATATTCACTAGTTCTCCCTCGATATTTGATTGCGCAAAGTCTATTTCAATACCAATTTCTTGACCTTTTTTTAAACAATTTTGTTTTAATTGTTCAAAAGAGGTTGATCCATATTGTGATTGTTCTCTTTCACCTAATAGATTAAGATTTGGACCATTAATAATAATTATTTTATTATTCATTCACCACTTATACACGATGAAAAAAACAAACAAAATAAAAATTAAAATTAATGGAAAAATTAAATTATTAATTAATGACTATAAATTGTCAGATCTATTAAAAAATATTAAAATTCCAATAAAAAAAGTAGCTATTGAGCTTAATGAGGAAATAATTGATAAAAAAAAAATTAATAAAATAAAATTAAAAAATAATGATAAAATTGAGATAGTTCATTTTATTGGAGGTGGTTAATTGGAAAAAGATCAATTTATAATTGCAAAGAAAAAATATAATTCAAGATTAATTGTTGGAACCGGAAAGTATAAAAGTATGTCTGAGTGTGCTAAAGCAATTAAATTATCTGGTGCGGATATAGTTACTGTAGCAGTAAGAAGAGTGAACATAACAAATAAAAATAAACCATTATTGATGGATTATATAGATCCAAAAAAAATTACATACTTACCTAATACAGCAGGATGTTTTACTTCACAAGAAGCACTAAGAACTCTCAGATTAGCAAGAGAAATTGGTGGATGGAAATTAGTAAAATTAGAAGTGTTAGGAGATAAAAAAAATCTTTTTCCAGATATGATTGAAACTTTAAAATCTACTGAAGTTCTGGCTAAAGAGGGTTTCAAGGTAATGGTTTATTGCAATGATGATCCTTTAATGGCTAAACGATTAGAAAATTCAGGTGCTGATGCAATAATGCCATTAGCTGCACCAATCGGTTCAGGGTTAGGAATTCAAAACAAAATAAATATTCAAATTATTAGAAAGCAAACAAAGCTTCCTCTAATCATAGATGCTGGTTTAGGTCAGGCATCTGATGCAACAATAGCTATGGAGTTAGGATGTGATGGAGTACTTGTTAACACTGCTATTGCCAAAGCCAAAAAACCATTTGAAATGGCACTTGCTTTTAAAAATGCGGTAATAGCTGGGAGACAATCTTATCGATCAGGCAGAATAGATAAAACATTTATGGGCAATCCGTCTTCCCCAATAAAAGGAATTATTTAGATTTTTTATAATATCTTTTTTTTTTAAAAGATTTTTTAAAAATTTTTTTACTTTCCTTTTTTTCATTATTATTTTTATCTATATTTTGGCTTTTTAAATTTTTTAATTTTTCAAAATTTTCAATTAACTCTAAAGTTTTTTTAGATTTATTTTGAATATTAATTAAATATTCAGGAATGATTAAAGAATTATCGCTAATTATATCAATTACCATTTTATTTTTTTTTTCAAAATAAGTTAAATCATCAACAAAGTTTTCTTTTAAAAAATCTGAAATTTTTTCACAAACTCGTAATTCTACAAATTTAGCTTTGTTAACTATCGCTTTTAATTCAACAATTTTAAGTAATTTTTGAGCAAAAGATTCATCTGTTAAGGTCACTCTCCATTTTATTGCACTTTCCCTTAACCTTTGTCTCGACATTTCTAAAAGACCAAAATTACTTATTCTCCCAATTTGAATTCTAGCTCGATCTACTCTACATTTTTCTTTTAATTTTCTTTCAACCAGTCTTCTGTTTCCATAACTAAGCATATCTATAAAATCTATGATAATTAAACCTGATAAATCCCTAATTTTTATTTGTCTTGCAATTTCTTCGGCTGCTTCAATATTTGTATCTAAAGCTGTACTTTCCACATTTTTACCTTTGATAGAACTTCCAGAATTTATATCTATAGATACTAACGCTTCGGTTGGATTGATTACCAAGTAGCCACCAGACTTAAGCTTAATCTCTGAGTCAAATATTTGATTTAATTTTTGTTCTATATTTTCTTGAATAAATAATGGAACTTTACCTCTATATTTTTTTACTCTTTTAACATTAGAAGGCATCATGGTTTTCATAAACGATTGAGCTTTTTTGTAACCTTCATTGCCTTCAATTACTATACTTTTTGTATTTTCATCAAACATATCTCTCAATGTTCTTTTAATGATTTCACTTTCCTGATGAATTAACGATGGAGCAATAGAATTAATTGCCATTTCTTTAATTTGATCCCAAGTTTTAACCAAAGAATCTAAATCGTTATTTATTTCATTTTTAGTTTTGTTACTACCAGCAGTCCTAACAATTAAACCCATTTCTTTTGGAATCTCTATTTCGTTTAAAATTGTTCTAATTTTTTTTCTATCTGAAGGATTAAATATTTTTCTAGAAATACCTCCTCCCTTAGGTGTATTTGGCATCAACACTATATATTTTCCAGCTATAGAAATAAAAGTACTTAGAGCGGCACCTTTTTGACCTCTCTCATCTTTAATAACTTGCACAAGAATTACTTGATTTGGTTTTATAACCTCCTGAATTTTATATCTTTTAAATTTGAATTTATTTTCTTTCTTTCTTTCTATTTGCTTTCCATTTACTGCGATATCTTTATCTTGTTCACTATCTTTTTCCTGAATTTCTTCCTCAGCTTCTTGTAAGATGGGATCATCTATTTCTAGTTTACCCTCTGCAATGTTTTCTTCTTCTTTAGCCTCAACTTGTTTAGATAATTCCTCTCTTGCTTTTTCTTCTTCCTCTTTAATTTTTTCTAGATCAGCTTTTGGGATTTGATAGTAATCTGACTGGATATCGTTAAATGATAAAAAACCATGTCTTTCTCTTCCAAAATCTATGAAAGCTGCTTGCAGGGAAGGTTCTATCCTACTTACTTTTCCTAAATAAATATTATTTTTAATTAAATTGTTTTTTAGGCCTTCATATTCGTAATCTTCAATATTGTCACCTGATTTAAGAACGACCCTGGTTTCGTTAGGATGCGAAGCATCAATATATAAATTTTTTTCCATAATATTTTGATTTCAGTTTTCATTGTTTTTTAATTTTATATAAATTTTGTTTAATTCTAATGCCATATCTTTAACAAATTCCTGGATATAATGGAATTAAAATGAACAAATATTTTAAAACTATTCTGATTGTTTCAATATCTTTTGTACTTTTATTATGTATTTTAGTAATTATAATTTTGTGGACTTATTCAAATGATTTACCAGATTATAAGTTTCTTAAAGATTACAAACCACCTGTATCAAGCAAAGTTTATTCAGGAAATGGTGAACTAGTTGCGGACTTTTCACAAGAAAAAAGAATATTTGTTCCTTTTAATTCTATACCTAAAAATGTAATAAATGCTTTTTTATCAGCTGAAGATAAAAATTTTTTTTCTCATCCAGGTGTAGATGCAAAAGGTGTTTTAAGAGCTGTGGTCAATAATATTTCAAATATTATTTCATCTAAAAGACTGGAAGGAGCATCTACAATTACTCAACAGGTGGCTAAGAATTTTTTGTTATCCAATGAGGTTAGCTTAAATAGAAAAATAAAAGAAGCAATACTCGCTTTTAGAATAGAAAGAGTTTTGACTAAAGAGAGGATATTAGAATTGTATTTAAATCAGATTTATTTAGGTAGTGGTGCTTATGGAGTAGCGGCTGCTAGTCTGGAATATTTTGATAAATCAATTAGAAATTTGAATTATGTAGAAGCTGCCTTGTTGGCAGCGTTACCTAAAGCCCCAAGTAAATATAATCCATATAGAGATATTGAACTTGCAAAATTTAGGCGAAATCTGGTTTTAAAAAATATGTTTGAAAATAATTATATTAATTCAACTTGGTATAATAAATTAATTAATGAAGAAATAAATTTAAATAAAAATAAAAAAATTTATTTAGAAGATGCACAGTACTTTGTTGAAGATGTTAGAAAAAATGTTATTCAAACATTTAGTTATGATGAAATATATAAAAAAGGTTTCAATATTAACACCCCAATAAATTTAAAATTTCAAAAGAAAGCAACTGACGCTTTAAGAAATGGATTAATATCATATGATCAAAGAAAAGGTTGGAATGGGCCTTTAACAAACAAACCTTTAAATACAAATTGGAATAAAAATCTAGAAAAATTTAAATTAGAAAAATCTATTAATTGGTATTTAGCAATAGTTAAAAAAGTAAATAAGTTTTCAGCTATAATAGAAACTGAAGATAAATTAGAAGGCATTATAGAATATAAAAATATTTCTTGGACAAAAAAACAATTTAAAGATTTGCTTAAACCAGGAGATGTAATTTATGTAAAATATTTAGAAAAAAATAAATTTAGTTTGCAACAGTTACCAAAGATTAATGGAGGAATTGTTGTTATGGATCCTTATACCGGAAGAGTTTTAGCTTTAAGTGGTGGTTTTAGTTTTAAAAAAAGTGAATTTAATAGAGCTACGCAAGCTATGAGACAACCTGGCTCAGCATTTAAACCTTTTATTTATGCGTTAGCCTTAGAAAATAATTATTCTCCCACCTCTTTAGTTTTAGATGCCCCACTTGTTTTGAATCAGGGTAAAGATTTAAAAATGTGGAAACCTGAAAATTATGGAAAAATATTTTATGGTCCATCAACCCTTCGAACTGGATTAGAAAAATCTAGAAATTTAATGACTGTGAGAATAGCTCAAGATTTGGGGCTAGAAAAAATTATTAATTTTTCTAAAAATCTTAAAATTTATGAAAGTCCTAAAGAGCTCTTATCAATTTCACTGGGTTCTGAAGAAACTACATTACTTAAACTTACTTCAGCATACTCTGCTTTTGTAAATGGTGGAAAACTTGTTGAACCAGTTTTGATAGATAGAATTCAAGATAGTGAAGGAAATACTATTTATAAAAATGATATGAGAACATGTATGAACTGTGATCAAATTTCATATTTAAGTAAAGACTTTCCAAAGATAAAAAATAAGTATAAGCAAATTTTCTCTTCAGAGACCGCTTATCAAATGACCTCTATTTTAGAAGGAGCTGTTCAAAGAGGAACAGCTAAAAAATTAAAAGATTTAAAATTAAATATTGCTGGAAAAACTGGCACAACTAATAATAATACAGATACTTGGTTTATAGGTTATACATCAGACTTATTAATTGGAGTTTACGTAGGAACTGATGATCCAAAAACATTAGGAAAATATGAAACTGGAGCAAAAACTGCACTTCCAATATTTAAAAGTTTTGTTGTTAGCGCTATTAAAAAATCGGACGCAAGGCCTTTTAAGGCTGCAGAAGGCACTATTATGATGGTAGTAGATCCTAATACAGGTCAAAAAGCTAAATTTACATCAAAAAACACAATTATTGAGGTTTTCAAAAAAAATAATGTTGAAGAGGGAAAAATACTTAATTTAAATTCAGATAGATTCAATACAAATAATATATTAAAGTTTTATTAATGGATAATAATTTTCAAAATTATAAAGAAGAAATTAATAAAATCAACTACCGTATAAAGGAGTATCTTTGAAAAAAATAAGATCTATTCAAAACTTAAAGTTCTAAATTCTAAAATGCTCGAAGCCAATTTTTGGCAAAATAAAAATAATTCACAAAAAGTTATTAAAGAGAAAAAATTATATGAGGATTTACTAAAATCATTAAATAATTCTACAGAAAAATTAAAAGATTTTGACGATTTACATCAACTAGCCTTAGAAGAAGAAAATCAAATTGTACTAAATGAAACTTTGCAAAGTGTAAAAGAATTAAAAAAAGAAGTTCAAAAAAATGAAATAAAATGTTTTTTATCTAACGAAGCAGATTTTCTTGATTGTTATATCGAAATTCATGCAGGAGCAGGTGGAACAGAAAGCCAGGATTGGGCAGATATGTTGAGAAGGATGTATTTGAAATGGTCAGATAAAAAAAAATTTAAATCTATTTTAATAAGCGAACATAAAGGTGATGAGGCAGGTATAAAATCAGCAACAATTAAAATTGAAGGAAATTATGTTTTTGGTTGGCTGAAAAAAGAGTCTGGCATTCATAGATTAGTCCGAATCTCACCTTTTGACTCAGGCGCAAGAAGACACACGAGTTTTGCAAGTATTTGGATTTATCCAGTAGTAGATGAAAATATTAATATAGAAATATTAGAAAAAGATTTAAGAATAGACACTTATCGTTCCAGTGGTGCAGGAGGACAGCATGTTAATACCACAGATAGTGCTGTAAGAATTACTCATATACCTACAAAAATTGTTGTTCAATGTCAAAATGAGAGATCACAACACAAAAACAAAGAAACTTGCATGAATATGTTAAAAGCTAGGTTATATGATCATGAAATTAAAAAAAGGGAAGAAGAAAACCAAAACGCTGAGAGCAATAAAGCTGAAATAGGATGGGGGTATCAGATAAGATCTTATGTTTTACAGCCCTATAGATTAGTAAAAGATAATAGAACGAATTTTGAAAGCACAAATCCAGAAAAAATTCTTGATGGAGAAATAGACGAATTTCTTGAACATTCGCTTTATAAAACAAAATGAAAGTAAATTTTTTTAAATTTTTTATAATTTTTCTAAGTATTATTTTATCTATAATACTTTATTTAAGCATTTTTGGTATTGAGACAAAAAAATTTAATCAAGAAATTAAAGATAAAGTCAGCAAAAGTAATAAAAACTTAAATATAGATTTAAATAAAGTAAAGTTAACTTTGGATCCATTGAAGCTAATGGTAAATGCTAAAACAATTGGAGCAACTATTTATTATTCAAATAGACCACTTCAACTAGAATATATTCAAACAAAAGTATCCATTAATTCTATTTTTAAAGAAAAATTAGTTTCTTCTAATTTTGAAATAGCTTCAAGATCAATATTACTTAAAGATTTTATTAAATTTACAAGATCAATAACATTTAAACCTGAATTATTAATTCTAGAAACAATGATTAAAGATGGATAT
>CACEGO010000019.1 GCA_902559075.1 uncultured Pelagibacteraceae bacterium
GCCATCTCACAACCAGCGAGATAAAATTCCCACATTCTAAAGAATCTTTCATCAAACATTTGAATAATTTTATCTTTATTTCTAATACAGTTATCCTTCCAGTTTCTTAATGTATGCATATAATGAAGCCTTAAAACCTCAATATCAGCAACAATTAATCCTGATTTTTCAATGTGTGGGGCTACCTCACTCAAACTTGGGGTATAACCACCTGGAAAAATATATTTTGTAATCCATGGATGTGGATCTCGTGGAGGGTTTACTGATCCAATTGTATGAATTAATGATACCCCATCATCTTTGAGCAGTTTTTCTACTTGCGTAAAGAATTTTCTATAAAATTTTCTTCCTACATGCTCAAACATTCCAACACTCACTATTCTATCGAACTTTTCGTTAAGCTCTCTGTAATCCATTAATTTAAAATTTAATTGATTTTCTAAATTAAGTTCTTTTGCTTTTTTGTTACAATAATTAAATTGATTTTCTGATAGAGTTATTCCTGTTACTTCACAATTTGCACTCTTTGCTATATCTATTGCCAAAGAACCCCATCCACATCCAATGTCCAAAACTTTTTGGTTGGGTTTTATATTAAGTTTTTTTATTATATGTTGAATCTTATTATTTTGTGCTGTTTCTAAAGAATCTGTTTCATTTTTAAAATATGCACATGAATATTGCCTTTTGGGATCTAAAAACAAATTATATAGATCTTCCGAAATATCATAATGATGTGAAACATTGCTCTTAGATTTTTTTATAAAATTAAAATTAGTTAAATATCTATAAGAACCTCTAAATTTATTAATTAAATAACTAAAAAAATTTAAATTTCCTCTACCAAAATTCATTAAAGAAAGATCTAAAAAATCGGTTAAAGTTCCATTTTCTATAGTTATTTCGCCATTCATATAAGCTTCACCAAAATAAAGGTCTGGATGAAATAACAACTTATAGTGAAGATTTTTATTTAAAATTCTGAGTTTTATTGGATTTTCACTTTTAGGATTTCCAATAATATAATTTTTAGAATTTGCATCGACTAATATAAATCCATCTTTCTTAAAAACACTATTTAGGAACCTAGCTAATTGCATTTTATGCCGCCATTAAAGATTTAATTGAAAAGTTAAGTTTTTCTAAATTGTTTATAAGATCTTTTTCACTTTTATCATTTAGAATTCTTAAAGGTGGTAATAGGTTTTCGTAAATACTTTCCTTTTTTTTATAGAAAGTATGTAGTCCAGAGATAAGATTATATTTTTCAAACTCTCCTCTAACATCACAAAGTTTTTCATTAACTGTTTGTGACTTACCATCAAGAAAATCATCATAAACTTTTCTTGCTAATTCAGCAGTAGCATTGCAAGTGGCTGTAATTATACCAGAACATCCTAACTCAAGACCTTTTAATAATTTTGACTCAGATCCAGGCATAACAGAAAAGTTATCTAATTTTAAATTTTCAAAAAGATTGTAAGAACTATCTTTCACTCCAACTATTTGATCTGGAAATCTATTTACAAGTTCTTGTACACATTCTACACTAAATTTATATCCACATAATTTCTCGAAATTATAAAGAATAATTTTACTTTCAGGTATTGCCTCGACCACTTTGCTATAAAAATCAATTACCTCATTATCCCCATATTTATAGTATGCAGGAGGCATGATTAAGAATTTTTCAAAATTTAATGATTTGGCTACTCTCATAAGATTTATTGTTTCTCCTAATGAATTAAGCCCAGTTCCAATTAAGTATTTATCTTTATATTTATTGGTAGCAAGTTTATTTAATAAATTAATCTTTTCTGAAATTGGAATAAGTTGTGCTTGTCCGGTACTCCCAAACATGGCAGCTCCATGACAACCATTGTCAATTACCATTTCTGCATGCTCAATTGTTTTATCAATATTTAATGTCAAATTTTGATTTAATACTGACATTGATGCTGCGTATATTCCTTTAATATTATTCATACTTAAAATTTATATAAAAAATAAATTTAGTAAAGATTAAATAATTTAACCCAAATCTCTTAAAACAATTTCTTTTGCTTCATTTACCAGCGAAGATAATCTTGAGGTTTCTGGAGAAATATCTGGATGAATTTTTTTTTGAATTTTAATGTAAGCTTTATTTACTTCTTCTTTTGTTAAATTTTTAGAAGGATTAAGATTTAAAATTCTATATGCCTCTTGAGTTGACATAGTGCTTAAATTTGAAGGGTTTTTATTATTGAAGGAAAATCTTCCAGAATTTCTTAAAGTTTGAATTAATCTATAAAGTGAAATTAATTGAAAAATCGAAAGCCCTTTTAATTTTAAAAGAGCTAAACTAGCAAGCGTAAAAGGGAGAGTTAATAAAACCTTTCCACCGATAGCAAATAAAACTGCGAAAACAGCCAATATTATAAATAATAATATTCTTAAACCTTTAGATATTTTTTTTGATGCAACTCCAGTTAAATATCTTAGCAAAAAATATAAACCTGCTAAAATTAATACTGTATAAATTATAATATTCATATATTTCCTATAAAAATGAAAGTACCACAACTTAAAAAAAAACTAGAGATAAAATCTTGTCACAATATAGAGTGGGAAGATAATTACAGCTGGATACATCAAAAAAATATTTTAGAAGTTTTAAAAGATAAATCAAAACTAGATTCTGAAGTTAAAAAATATTTAGAGGAAGAAAACACCTATAGCCAACATCACTTAAAAGATACTAAAGAAATTCAAAAAAAATTATTTGATGAAATTAAAGGTAGAATAAAATTAGATGATGAGTCTTTACCTTATAAGGATCATACATATGAATATTGGACAAAAACTACAGCCAAAGGAAACTATTCTATAAAACTTAGAAAAAAAATTGGTTCAGAAAATATAGAAGAAATATGGAATGGTGATAAAGAAAAAGAAAAACTTAAAACAGAATATTTTGGAGTTGGTGATTTAGAAGTAAGCAATAATGATAAATATCTAGGATACTCTTTAGATCTTAAGGGTTCTGAGTACTATACAATTTATTTAAGGGATATAAAAACAAACAAAATTATTTCAAAAGAAATTACTGAAACTTCTGGAGGTATTACATTTAGTTTAGATGATGAATATATATTTTATTCAAAACTAGATGAAAATCACAGAGCTAGAAAAATTTATAGGCACAAAATTGGAGATGTTGATGCTAAAGATGAATTAATATTTGAGGAAAAAAGTGAGGCTTTTACAGTTAGTATTGGAATTAGCTCAGATGAAAAATATCGAATAATAAGAGACCAGAAAATAAGAGAAAGAGTAGAGGCTTTAGGTGTAAAAATTCAAGGGGATGAAGATAGAGAAACACTTTTACAAAAAGAAAAAGAATATACTTTAGCTAGACAAAAAATCGAGTTTGCTCTCGAAAGTTTTTATAGAAGTGCGAGCAGTTTAGTCTTTCAACTAAACAAAAGACATATTACAAGACATATGTCTATTTTTAGATGTATTGATAGGAGGTTTGAAACAGGGGAAATATTTGTTAAATGGGATGAAGCCTCGGATGATGAATGGCTTTTGTTAATCTATATTAAAAATAATTCTCCAGATGAAGGAATTGTTATTGAAGATAAGACTAATCCTGA
The DNA here is from genome assembly GCA_902559075.1 of uncultured Pelagibacteraceae bacterium. Lineage (GTDB taxonomy): Bacteria > Pseudomonadota > Alphaproteobacteria > Pelagibacterales > Pelagibacteraceae > Pelagibacter. The sequence continues at coordinate 3,642 of CACEGO010000019.1, forward strand.
AAAAAATATTTCTCATGAGTTTAAGAATAATGAAATATTTAAAGCTTCAGACACCATGGTAGATGCGCTTACCCAATTAATTGCAAGAAAAAGAGCCAAAAATATCAATTAAATTATCTAAGATAATTAAGTAATATTGTTCATGCTTTACGGAACAATTACTATGGTAATTCTATATATAATTTTGAAATATATTCTTGCTTGGATAAGATATTTTAACAGTTTAGATACAAGATTAGGTCAATCTACATGGCGATGGAGCTATGACTATCCTGTTGTTGGAGAAAGAGATGTATCTGACTTAGACGATAAAAATTTTGTAAGATTAAGAAGAAAAAGAAATAGAATTATTACTTTGATGTATTCTGTTATTTTAATAATGTTTATATTATCTATGTCTTTACTAAGTAAATTTATGATATTTTTTTTAGCTTAACTTTTAAGCTGTTTTTTATTTTTTAAATATAAAATAAATGCAATCGCTTCATAACCATATTTAAAAATTGTAAAAATTATTGGTAGTTTAAAAAATTTATATAAAAATTTATATTTCGGAATTTTTTTCCAAACAAAAAGAAATGCTTCTGCTCCTTCAATAATTTTACCATTTTCTTTAACATGTAATCTTCTCAATAATTCTTTATCATTTTTTAAAGTTTCTTTTTCAGCCTCTGAATTGTCTGTTATGTCTACCCAGTCAATTTCTTTGATATTTTCTTTTTTATATAGATTAATTTCTGATCTGCAGATTTTGCATGAGTTGTTAAAATATACTTTCATATAATAATAATTATAGGTTCAAACTATATTGTACATGCGTAAAATGATCAGTTGAAAAATGTTGATAAACCACTATCTAAGATGAATGAGTAATTTCTTTAATAAATCAGACTTAACAAGACAAGATGCTGATAAAATAGTATCTGAAACATTAAAAAACTGTGATGATGGTGAGTTATATTTAGAGGAGTCTAAATCCGAGTCTATTTTATTAGATGATAATAAAATTAAGAGCTCAAACTATAGTTCTGATTTAGGATTTGGATTTAGAGCAATTTCGGATGAGGTTGTTGCTTATTCTTACTCAAATGAAATATCAAAAGACTCATTAAAAAGCTCTTCAGAAAACCTTAAATCAACTCTAAAATCTATTAAAGGCACATATAATCATGAAATACCAAAATCTAATAAGAAATTTTATAAAGATATAAATCCAATTGAACAAAAAACGTTAGATTCGAAATTAGAGGTTTTAAACAAAGTAAATGACTTTTTAAGAAAAAAAGATGGATCAGTAAAACAAGTTACAGCTAGTTTTTCTGGTGAGCAAAAATCAATTGAGATTATTAGATCAGGAGGAGAGTTTCTTACTGATGTACGTCCATTAATTAGGTTTAATGTATCTGTAATGTTAGAAAAAAATGGAAGAAAAGAAACAGGAGTATATGGCATAGGCGGCAGACAATCTTACGATGATTATTTAAAAAATGATAATTGGAAAAATGTTTGTGAAGAAGCCTTTAGAATTGCGTCAATAAATTTAGAGAGCAAACCAGCACCTGCAGGTGAAATGAAAGTAGTGCTAGGTCCTGGTTGGCCAGCTATTCTAATTCATGAAGCAATCGGTCATGGCCTTGAAGGAGATTTTAATAGAAAAAAAACATCGGCTTTTCATGATCTAGTGGGCCAAAGAGTTGCAAGTGAGGGAGTAACTATTGTTGATGATGGTACGATAGATAACAGAAGAGGAAGTCTAACAATTGATGATGAGGGAACACCTACAGAAAGAACAGTATTAATTGAAAATGGTATTCTAAAGAATTTCATGCAAGACAGACATAATGCAAGATTAATGAACACAAGATCTACTGGATCTGGAAGAAGACAAAATTATAGACACATCGTATTGCCAAGAATGAGGAATACAATGATGTTAAGTGGCAATCATACTCAAGATGAAATGATTAAATCTGTTGATAAGGGTATTTTTGCAGTAAGTTTTGGAGGAGGTCAAGTAGATATAACTTCAGGAAAATTTGTATTCAACTGTACAGAAGCATACGAAATTAATAACAGTAGAATTGGGTCTCCTATAAAAGGAGCAACATTAATTGGTGATGGGCCATCAATACTTAAAGAAGTATCAATGGTAGGAAACGACATGATGTTAGACCCAGGTATAGGAACTTGTGGAAAAGCTGGTCAAGGTGTTCCTGTGGGTGTAGCTCAACCGTCAATTTTGATTGACAAAATGACAGTTGGTGGAACAAAACTTTAATTTATGGTTAAAGATCAAGAATTTCTAAAATCAAAAGCTTCTTATTGTTTAGATTTAGCAAAAAAAATGGGTGCAACAGATGCAAGTGTTACAGTTGGTCATTCAATTTCAGAAACTGTTAATTTTAGAAATAAATCTCTCGAAGCCTCAGATAGATCTGATGGATTAGCCTTAAGTATAGAAACCTATTTGGGTAAAAAAAAATCCTCAATTTCTTCGTCAAACTTATTAGAAGAAAATATAAAAACCTTAATTGAAAAATGTTTTGAAATAACAAAAATTACACCAGAGGATGAATTTAATTCTTTGCCTGATAAAAATTTGTTATCAAAACAAATTAGTAACCTTAATTTGAATGACGAGACAAGATTTGAAAACGATAAAAAAATTAATTACTTAAAAGATCTTGAAGACTCTGCTTCGGCGGAAAATCAAATTGTAAATACAGAATCCAGCTTTACTGAAAATAAGTCAAATTTTATCTTAGCTAATAGCGATGGTTTTTGTGATGGTTATAAAACTTCTTCATTTACTGCCTCTTGTGTGACTGTTGCAAAAGATGAAAATAGCATGGAAAGAGATTATGAGTTTTCTAGCAAACGTCATTTATCTGATATTAAGCAGCCAGCAGATCTTGGAGTAAAAGCTGCCAAACAAACTATTAGGAAGTTAAGCCCTAATAAAATTGGAAGTGAAAGGATTAATATAATTTTTGACAGAAGAATTTCAAAAGGAATGTTGAGTGTTTTTGCAAGCGCAATATCTGCTTCTGCAATTGCCAGAGGCACCTCATTCTTAAAAGATAAAATTGGTCAGCAGGTTTTCTCTAAATTAATCAATGTAATTGATAAACCAGATATAGTTAAAGGAATGGGTTCTCAAAATTTTGATTCAGAGGGTGTAAACTCTAAAACATTACAACTTGTAGAAAATGGAGTGCTTAAAAATTATCTTGTAGACACATACAACGGAAAAAAATTAAATCTGAAATCAAACGGCAGAAGTGGTGGAACTACTAATCTATACTTTGAAAATGGTAACATTAGTTACGAGGATCTTGTGAAAAAAAACTCAAGAAGTCTTTACATTACAGAAACTATTGGTCACGGATCTAACCTTGTAACTGGAGACTATTCAGTAGGCGCTACTGGTTTTTTAGTTGAAGATGGAGAATTTAAACATCCTGTTAATGAAATTACAATTGCAGGTAATTTTAAGGATATGTTTAAAAATATAATTTTAGCTAATGATCTAGAATTTGAATATTCGGCTAATTCACCAACTATGATGATAGAAGGTATGACAGTTGCTGGAAAATGAGTAGCTATTGTGTAATTGGCTCTGGAATTTCAGGAGCAACAATCGCCAATCTGTTAAGTAAAAAAAATTCTGTACATATATATGATAAGGCCAGAGGTCCAGGTGGTAGATCGTCTTTTAAAAGATTGAAAAAATCAAAAGGTTTTGATCATGGCGCTCAATATATTTCTCCCAAAACAATTCAATTTAAAAAATTTATTGAAAAATTATGTAAAAAAAAAATTTTAAAAAAATGGGGTGGAAAACATATCTATCTGAATAAAATTAAAAAAGAGAAAAAAAATCATGTTAAAGTAATTGGTCGTAAAGGTAATAACGATATAAGCAAATATTTAATTAAAAATATTTTATGTAATTTTCAACACGAGGTACAGAAAATTGAATTTATAAATAATAAATGGAAATTAGATTTTCAAAACAGTAAAACAAAATATTATGATAAATTAATTTTAACATGCCCTTTCCCACAATTAAGAAAATTGTCAAAAAAATTTATTAAAGAATCTTTCATTAAAGAAAAAATTAAAATGGATGCAAATATTACTGTGATGATTGAAATAAACAAAACTAATAAAAATATATCTAGCTATTTATTTAATGATAAAATTTTAGGATGGGCCGCCAAAGAAAATAGTAAAAAAAGATTTAACAGCACTAATGATCTATGGACTTTGCAAAGCACAAATTTATGGGCAAACAAAAAGATTAATAAAAATAGAGAAAATAAAGAAAAAAATTCAAAAATATTAATTGATCAATTTTTTAAACTAAGTGGAATTCAAAAAACAAAGATATTATCCTCATTAAATCATGGTTGGAAATATTCCTCAAATTCTAGACCTTTAAAAGTTAAAAGTTATTGGAATGCTAAATTGAATTTAGGTGTGTGTGCTGATTGGTTTGTAGGTCCCAGAGTAGAAGCAGGGTGGATAAGTGCAAATGATCTTTTTAGTAAAATAAATAAGTAAATTTATTCAATCTTTTTTAAACGATATTCCCAATTTCCCATTCTTTCATATGTAACTTTGACTATAACTGAAGTTTTTTTATCAAGCCAAATATCAAAATTTAGTTTTTTATCATCAGGAAGAGTCATGTCTTTAGATTTTAGTTTAAAATGATCTGTTTCATATTGTTTTCCATTAATTGTAATATTTTCCCTACCAATAAAAGAAACTGTTTGTTCTTTAATACTTCCAGAAATAGGACTTATTTGGCTTTCTGCCTGTAAAATTTTGTGACTCCACCAATTTCCAATTATATATTTTATAGAGGCTTCACCTGAATATGAAGAACCTTCAATATCAAATTTTTTGTTTTTTTTATTTAATTTTAAATTTACAAATTTCTCTTTTTTATTTTGAAGTGTCTTTGATTGAAAAGAGATTAAATTATCCTCTAAATATATTTCTTCTCCATATCCCTCTACTTTAAATATTGTTGCTGATAATAATTTTACTACAAATTTATATTGATTTTTTACTGTTGTTTTTTCACCTTCTCTTTTAAAAGAATAATTGTTATATCCAATTACTTCATCGTTTCTTAAGACTTCCATTTCAATTTTATTAAATTTTTTATAATGACCTACATGAGCTAAAGAAATAGTCGAAAAAAATATAAGAGATAAAATAATAGTAATTTTTTTCATTTAATAGTTACTTTAGTAGACTTTGTATTTAATATAAATAAATTATTTAAAATGTTTTTAAAAATTAAAAAAATTCCAAAAGTAAAATGGAGCTCTGATAAACCTTATAATTTTAGACCAAAATTTTCTACGTTCTTTTTTTTATGTTTTGGTTTAACTTTATTTGGTTTAGGGGAAGGTTTATTAATTGTTTCATTTACAGGTGCATCACCGTGGAGTGTTTTAGCCCAAGGTATTTCTTTAAATATTAATTTAAGTATTGGTACAATTACTCTTTTAATAAGTTTAGCGGTCTTAGTTTTGTGGATACCACTTGGTCAAAAACCAGGCATGGGAACAATTTTCAATGCTTTGATAATTGCAATTATGATTGATCTGTGTATAAAATTTGTACCGACTCCATCTAATTATATTCATCAATTAATTTTAGCTATAATTTCAGTGATCACTGTAGGAATTGGAGGTGGAATTTATTTAGTTTCAAATTTAGGTGCAGGTCCAAGAGACGGATTAATGATAGGATTACAAAAACTAACTAAATTACCAATTGCTGTTGTAAGAGCAGCTTTAGAGATTTCTGCTGTTAGTGTTGGTTGGTACTTAGGCGGTACAGTTGGTGTAGGAACATTATTATTTGCGTTTGGTATAGGTCCTTGTGTTGCTTTAGGATTATATTTAGTTGATAAAATATTTGATTAGGCTGCTGCTATTGCCTTTTCACTTTTTTTTCTTTCATGAGGATCTAATATAGCTTTTCGTAATCTACATGAATCAGGTGTAATTTCTAACGCTTCGTCAGTATTCAGCATACTCAATTGCTCCGCAATCGACATCTTTCTGACTGGTGTAAGCACAACATTTTCATCAGTGCCTTGAGTTCTCATGTTTGTTAGTTTTTTACCTTTCATAACATTAATAATCATATCGCCAGGTTTAGGAGAAAGACCAACAATCATTCCAGGGTAAACAGAGTCGTTATGGGTTACAAACATTTCTCCTCTTGCTTGTAAGTTAAATATAGCAAAGGCGACAGCTTTTCCTTGCTCCATCGAAATCAATGCACCATTTCTTCTACCTTCCATTTCACCTTCGAAAGGTCCATAGCTATGGAATATTCTATTAATCACACCATTTCCTTTTGTAAGTGTAAGAAATCTACTTGTATATCCCATTAAACCTCTAGTTGGCGCATGAAAAATTAATCTTTTCTTATTTATTCCTGTATCTTTTAATTCTACTAGTTTGCCTTTTCTTCTATTCATTGAGTCAATTACTTTTGACGAATGTTCTTCATCAAGATCCATTGTAATTTCTTCAATTGGCTCAAGTTTATTTCCACTTTCATCAGTTTTATATAAAACTTTTGGTGGGCTAACTGTCATTTCAAAACCTTCTCTTCTCATTTGAGTTAAAAGAATTTCTAACATTAATTCTCCTCTTCCACTTACAACAAAAGAGTCTTTTCCCTCATTTTCAGTAAATGAAATTCCAACATTATTTTGTGCTTCTTGGACTAATCTATCTCTTATTTGAGTGCTGGTAAGTTTTTTACCTTCAGTTCCAGCTAATGGTGACGTATTTACTGTTATAGTAATAGACATTGTTGGCGGATCTATTGGAGTTGCAGGAATAGGATTATCTACTTCTAGGTCACAAATTGTATCTGCAACATTTGCTTTTTCTAATCCAGCAATAACAACAATATCTCCAGCCTCTCCGACTTCTATGGGAACTTTCTTTGTACCTTCATATCTAAAAATTTTAGTTAATTTTCCTTCATCAACTTTTACACCATTTAGATTTATTGCTTTAATAGATTGATTAGCTTTTGCAGTTCCTTGTGTAATTCTCCCAACTAAACTTCTCCCTAAAAAACTGTCTGCATAAAGTAGCGTTGACAACATTGCAAAAGGTTTGGTTTTATCAAGTTTTGCAGGGTTAACATGATCTACAATTAAATCTAATAAAGGATTTAAATTCTTTCTAGGGCCATCAACTTCATGGTCTGCCCAACCTGATCTTCCACTTGCATATAAAACTGGAAAATCTAATTGTTCTTCATTTGCATCTAAGCTTACAAATAAATCAAATGTTTCATCTAAAACTTCATTAGCTCGTTGATCAGATTTGTCCAATTTATTTATAACAACAATAGGTTTTAATCCTTGTTTAAGAGCTTTTGATAATACAAATTTTGTTTGAGGCATGACACCTTCTGCAGAGTCAATTAATAGCAAAGCTCCATCTGCCATACTTAAAACTCTTTCGACTTCAGCAGCAAAATCTCTGTGGCCAGGAGTATCGATAATATTTATTCTTGAATTATTCCAATTGATTGAAGCAGGTTTTGCTAAAATTGTAATTCCTCTCTCCTTTTCAAGCTCCCCTGAATCCATTAATCTTTCATCAACAACTTCATTCTCTCTAAATGAACCACTTTGTTTCATTAGATTATCAATTAAAGTAGTTTTACCATGATCGACATGGGCTATGATTGTGATGTTCCTAATATTATTACTCATAAATCCTGGCTCTTATACATATTTAAAATGATATTAAAACTCAAAAAAAGTCATAACTGGC
>CACEGO010000020.1 GCA_902559075.1 uncultured Pelagibacteraceae bacterium
TGATAAAAAAAATTGGGGTTGAAAGAAGAGTTCATACTGCTGGCAAAAACAAAAGCACACTTGATCCATTTTTAGAAGAAAAAAACGAGGATATTGAAAGATTAAAAAATATTCAATTGGATCTTCATAAAGACTTTATAGATGTTGTTGAAAAAAGCAGAGGATCAAAAAAGGCATTAAATGGAAAATTGAGTCTAATGATTTCCTCAAAGAAAAATATTTATAAAAAAAATTTAAGTTTATTAAAGGATATGGGAAATAATATTTATAATTTAGGAAATAAAATAGGTACTGGTTCAACTGTAAAAATTATTAATAATAGTTTAGCAGGAATTCAGATTATATCTGCAGCTGAATCTATTATATTAGCTAAAATTAATGAGAATGAAATGGTTGGTTTATTAGGACCGAATGGTTGTGGGAAAACTACTACTATTGGAATGATTTTAGGATTATTAAAACCAAGCAGTGGTCAAGTTTTAATTAACGGTATGAATATTGAAAAAAATAAAATTTCACTTCTTCATAAAATGAATTTTATTTCACCATACATTGAATTACCCAAAAAGCTTAAAGTAAAACAAAATTTAATTGTTTATGGAAAGCTATATAACATTAATAACTTAAATGACCGAATAGCTTATCTTGCTAATAAACTTAGATTGACAGAACTTTTAGATAAAATTACTGGAGAACTTTCCTCTGGGCAAAAAAACAGAGTAAGTCTTGCTAAAGCTTTGATAAATGACCCAAAAGTACTTTTATTAGATGAGCCTACTGCTTCTTTAGATCCTGAAACAGGTGATTTTGTAAGAACTTTTTTAGAGAATTATAAGAAAGAAAAAAAAATATCAGTTTTACTTGCTTCTCACAACATGGAAGAGGTTAAAAGATTATGCAGCTCAGTGCTAATGATGAAAGATGGCTTAATAGTAGATAGAGGAACGCCAGAAGATTTAATAACAAAATATGGAAGAAGAAATTTAGAAGAAGTATTTTTAGAAATTGCGAGAAATGAAAAATGAATTTGATTAGAATTTATGGTCTTTTTTTAAGACATTTTTATTTAATAACCAGATCATTTCCAAGAATATTAGATTTAATTTATTGGCCTTCTATACAAATTACTCTTTGGGGATTTATATCTAATTTTTTTGCAGCCCATAGTTCTTACTACAGTGGTGCAGTTGGTGTAATTCTTTCTTGTGCAATTCTTTACGATTTTTTATTTAGAACAAGTATTGGTTTTAATATGTTATTTTTAGAGGAAATTTGGAGTAGAAATTTTACCAATCTATTTATTGCACCAATGAAAATTAGTGAAATCATTACATCTCTAGTTGTAACAGCTTTAATAAGAGCATTAATTGGTTTAGTTCCAGCAATATTATTAACCTCACCATTATTTGGAATATCTTTGCTTAAACTTGGAATACCTTTAGCCTTTCTTTTTTTAAGTTTATATATTTTTGGTATTACGCTTGGGCTATTTGTTTCAGCAGGTCTATTAAGATTTGGACCATCTTTTGAAAATATTGCTTGGTCTACAATGTTTTTACTAGCTCCATTTGGATGCATATATTATCCAGTAGAAATATTGCCTGAAATTTTTCAATCAATAGCGTACGCCCTTCCTTTGGTTTACATTTTTGAAGAAACTAGAAATATATTGGTTAATGGAATGGTTAATTATGAAAATATTTTAAACGCTCTTTATTTGAACACATTTTATCTAATCTTGTCAATCTACGTATTTTATTATTCTTTTGATAAAGCAAGAGACAAGGGTACATTGATTAATATTGGGGAATGAATATGAAAAATGGAGTTGGTATACTGGGTTTAGGTTCGATGGGAACAGCAATTGCAAAAAATCTTAAGAAAAAACATAAAATTTATGGTTATGATATTAAAAAATTTAATACACTAAAATCAAGTAAAAATTTTTTTTTTGTTAAAGATTTAAAAGAAATTTTTTTAAAAACAAATATTTTCATAATTATTGTATTGGATGAAGGTCAATGCCAAAAAATTATAAATACATTCATAGACTTTAAAAAAAGATTTAAAATTAAGGAAAATTATACAATTATTAACTGCACTACAGTATCTCCAAATTGGGTTAAAAAAATATATAAAAAATTACAAAATAATGATTTTGAATATATTGACTGTCCAGTATCAGGAGGACCAAAAAAGGCATTAAATGGAAAATTGAGTCTAATGATTTCCTCAAAGAAAAATATTTATAAAAAAAATTTAAGTTTATTAAAGGATATGGGAAATAATATTTATAATTTAGGAAATAAAATAGGTACTGGTTCAACTGTAAAAATTATTAATAATAGTTTAGCAGGAATTCAGATTATATCTGCAGCTGAATCTATTATATTAGCTAAAAAAGAAAAAATTAATTTAAAGAAAATATTTAAAATAATTAATAACTCCTCAGGACATAGCTGGATGTTTAACGATAGAGGAAAAAGGATGATAGATAAAAATTATTTTACGCCTCTAAGCAGATTAAGTATTTTTAAAAAAGATATGAAATTAGCAAATAAATTATTAAAAAAACATTATTTAAATTTGCCTTTAACTAAAATAGCACTAAAAATTTATGAGTTGGGATGTAAACAAGGATTAGAAAATTTTGATGATTCTGCTGTTATTAGGATATTAGATAAAAGAATTAACTAATAATGGTGCGCCTGCTAGGAGTCGAACCCAGAACCTCCTGATCCGAAGTCAGGCGCTCTATCCAGTTGAGCTACAAGCGCATATAGTATTAATATTATATTTTATGGAAAAAAACATTAATTTTATAGTTAAAGAAAGTGAAAATAATTTAAGAGTTGATGTCCTTATAAATAAAAGAGAAGAGTTAATTAGTAGAACTAGAATTAAAAATTTAATTATAAAAGAAAAACTAAAATTAAATAATGAGATTTTAAAAAGCCCTTCAAAGAAAGTTATTACTGGTGATAAAATAAACCTTTTAATACCTGAGCCTAAGAAAGCTTCTCTTAAGCCTTACAATTTCAAATTAGAGATAATTTATGAAGATGAAGATTTATTGATCATTAATAAACCGGCAGGAATCATTATGCATCCTGGGGCAGGCAATTACGACCAAACTATCGTAAATGCACTTATGCACTATGATAAAAACTCTCTTTCAAATATTGGTGACGAGTTAAGACCTGGAATTGTTCATAGAATAGATAAAAATACATCCGGATTAGTTGTGATTGCAAAAAATAATGAAACACATGAGAATTTGTCAAAACAATTTAGTGAACACACTATTTTAAGAGAGTACCAGCTTTTAATATGGGGAAAATTAAGACCATCATATGGAAGGATTGAAACTTATATTGTTCGAAGCTCAAGAAATAGACAGCTAATGGAAGTAAGTCGTTCAAAAGGGAAAAAAGCTATCACAAATTATAAAACAATAGAAATCTTTGAAAATGATAAAGTACCAACATTGAGCTTAATAGAATGCAAATTAGAAACCGGTAGAACACACCAAATTAGAGTTCATATGAATTATAAAGGTAATAGTCTGGTAGGTGACGACAAATATAAAAAAAAATATAAAAAACTAAAAAATGTTGATTTAAATATTCAAAACTCAATTAAAAATTTAAACAGACAGTTTTTGCATGCTAAAACTTTAGGTTTTGTTCATCCTCGAGTAAATAAAGAAATGATTTTTTCCTCAATTTTGCCAAAAGAGCTAAATAATATTCTAAAAATGCTTAGAAATACTAGATAATAAATTATTGAAAAATGAGCAAAATTAATTAAATAAACCTTTCTATGAGTTCAACAACGTATAACAGCTTACCTGCTCTTTCTAATGAAGGTGGTCTTTCCGCTTATTTAGAACAGATTAAAAAATTTCCAATGTTAGCTGCAGAAGAAGAGTATATGTTAGCCAAAAATTGGAAAGCAACTGGTAATATTAAAGCTGCAGAAAAATTAGTAACAAGTCATTTAAGATTAGTTGCTAAAATTGCCATGGGCTATAAAGGCTATGGTTTACCAGTAAATGAAATGATTTCTGAAGGTAATGTTGGTCTTATGCAGGCTGTAAAAAAATTTGAACCTGAAAAAGGATTTAGATTAGCAACTTACGCAATGTGGTGGATTAAAGCTTCTATTCAAGAATATATATTGAGATCGTGGAGCCTTGTAAAAATTGGAACAACAACAGCACAAAAAAAATTATTTTTTAATTTAAAAAAAATTAAAAATCAAATATCTCCAGAATCTGAAGGTGATTTAAGAGATGAACACGTAAATCATATTGCAAACAAACTTGATGTGAGTAAAGAAGAGGTAGTTTCAATGAATAGAAGGTTGTCTGGTAAAGAATTTTCTTTAAATGCTCAGGTTGGTGAGGATGGTGATGAATGGCAAGACTGGTTAGTAGATAAAGAACTTGATCATGATTTAAAATTTGCTCATCATGAAGAAATGGAACAAAGAAAAGATTTATTAAAAGATTCTGTTAAGGTCCTAAATGAAAGAGAGAGAGAGATTTTATACTCAAGAAGATTAAATGATGATCCAACTACCCTAGAAGATTTAAGTAAAAAATATAAAATTAGTAGAGAAAGAGTAAGACAAATCGAAAATAAAGCATTTGAAAAACTTCAAAAGCATATGCTTCTTTTGGCTAAATCAAAAAATCTATTACCTGCAAATTAAATTTCAAAAGGATTTTCTATTAAAATTGTATCATCCCTTTCAGGGCTAGTTGAAACACTCGATACTTTTGCACCAGTAAAATCTTCAACTGCAAAAATGTATTTTTTTGCGTTTTCAGGTAAAGAATCCATATTTTTAATTCCACTTGTAGAAACCTTCCATCCAGGAAAAGTCTTATATATTGGTTTTATTTTAATTTGATCTTCTACTGCTGTAGGTAAATAATCTAATTTTTTACCATCGAGTTCATAGGCAACGCACATTTTTATTTCGTCTAATTCATCTAGTACATCTAATTTTGTCAAAGCTATACCATCTATACCTGAAATTTTAATTGTTTGTCTTACTAAAACGCCATCAAACCAACCACATCTTCTTTTTCTACTTGTAACAGTTCCAAATTCTTTTCCACGCGTACCTAAAAGTTCACCAACGTTATCTGTTAGCTCTGTTGGAAAAGGACCTTCTCCAACTCTTGTCGTATAAGCTTTTGTAATTCCAAGAACATAATTTATGGAATTCGGACCACATCCAGTTCCTGTTGCTGCACTTGATGCAACTGTATTAGAAGAAGTAACGAAAGGATAAGTACCATGATCAACATCTAGTAAAATACCCTGTGCACCTTCAAATAAAATTTTTTTTTTTTGCTTTTTAAATTGATCAATTTTAAGCCATACAGGTTGTGAGAATTCTAATATTTTAGGTGCTATTTTAAGTAAATCAGATTTAAGTTGATCTTTTTCAAAAATCTTTTTTCCAAGACCTTTTCTAATTGCATTATGGTGAACTAATACCGAGTCAAGTCTTTGATCTAAATTTTTTTCGGACCTTAAATCCATAACTCTTATTGATCTTCTTCCAACTTTATCCTCGTATGCTGGACCAATTCCTCTTCTAGTAGTTCCTATTTTGCTTTTTCCTGCTGAGTCTTCTCTAATCTCATCCATTTCCCTATGAAAAGGCAAAATTAAATTTGCGGACTCTGAAATAATAAAATTTCTTACATTTACTTCTACACCTTTTGATTTTATCTCCTCAATTTCCTCCAACAAAGCCCATGGATCTACCACAACACCATTGCCAATTATCGATATTTTACCTTCCCTTACTATACCAGATGGAAGTAATCTTAATTTATAAGTAACACCATCAATTACTAAAGTATGTCCAGCATTGTGGCCTCCTTGAAATCTAACTACTACATCAGCCTGTTCAGATAACCAATCAACAATCTTACCTTTTCCTTCATCACCCCATTGAGATCCAACAACAACTATATTTTTCATAATTTAAATTTTCTGTTTATTTTGAGAGAAGCGAGATGGTTAATTGGGCCATGACCTTTTCCATATTTTGGGTTAGATTTTATTGCCAAATTTACATACTTAATTCCAAGCTCACAAGATTTCTTTACTGGTTTTCCACATGATATAAAAGTTGTAACAGCACTAGATAACGTGCAACCTGTGCCATGAGTATTTTTTGTTTTATGTCTTTTGCTATTAAAAATTTTTATATTATTATTGTTTATAAATATATCTCTAACAATTTTATCATTAAGATGCCCACCTTTAATAAGTACATTTTTAGCTCCTAATTTAATTAATTGATTTGCAGCATAGATCATATCTTCTTTGGTTGTAATTGATGTTTTAGTTAAAATTTCTGCCTCAGGAATATTTGGAGTAATTAGAGATACTTTTTTAATTAATTTTAATTTAAGTAGCTGGATTGCTTTACTATCTATCAATTTAGCTCCACCTTTTGCTACCATAACTGGGTCTAAAACAATTTTTTTAATATTAATTAAATCTAAAGCTTTTAGCACCATTTTAATAACTTCCGAAGAATGCAACATACCAATTTTAATTGCATCAGGTCTTATGTCTTTACAGGTAAAAATAATTTGATTAAAAATTTCTTTTGGATTAATCCCTACAATTGATTTCACACCTGTTGTATTTTGTATTGTGACTGCAGTTATTGCTGTCATTGCATAAGACCCTAGAGCCGTTACAGTTTTTAAATCAGCTTGAATGCCTGCCCCACCAGAGGAATCAGATCCTGCAATAATTAAAATTTTTGAATTTGGTTTCAACTTATTTTAATTTTTTAGTTATAATATTTACACATTTAGATAAAAGTATTTTATTTTCACTTTCGCCCATAACTCTAATTTTAGACTCTGTTCCCGATTGTCTTACAAGAATTCTTCCACTGCCTTTAATTAATTTTTCTGCAATTTTTATAGTTTTTTTTATCTCCGGTTTATGAATAATATTTTTATCATTTACCTCTATATTTTCTAAAAGCTGAGGTATTTTCTTAAATTTCTTAAAAAATTCGCTTGCTTTTTTTCCTTTCCTTAAAGCAAAAAGAGCTTCTAAAGCAACAAGCAAACCATCTCCTGTAGTTGCAAATTTACCTAAAATAATATGACCTGATTGTTCACCACCTAAATTAAATTTATATTTTTGCATTTTTTCTTTCACATATCTATCACCAACATTTGCTCTAATAAATTTTATACCTCTAGATTTAAAATATTTTTCTAAACCATAATTAGACATTAAGGTTCCAATAACTCCACCTTTTAACATTTTTTTGTTTTTCCATCTTGTAGCTAAAGCAGCTATGATTTGATCACCATCTATAATATTACTTTTTTCGTCACACATTATAATTCTGTCAGCATCCCCATCTAAAGAGATACCAATGTGAGCTTTATATTTTTTTACAGCTAACTTAATTGTATTTGGAAATGTTGAACCACAATTTTTATTAATATTTAAACCATTTGGATTTACTCCAATTGCTATAACTTTTGCTCCTAAAGATTTTAATAGTTCTGGACCTGCTTTATAACCAGCACCATTTGCACAATCGATTACAATTCTTAATCCTCTTAAATTAAACTCTTTTGTAAAATTTTTTTTCAATATTTTGATATATTTTTTTGTTCCTGTTTCTAATCTTTCAACTCTTCCTAATTTTTCTGGTCGAGATAAGTTTTTTGAAATTTTTTTATCTATAAGACTCTCAATTTTTTTTTCTATTTTGTCTGATAGTTTCATCCCATCAGGACCAAACAATTTTAAGCCATTATCATAATGTGGATTGTGAGATGCTGTAATCATTATACCCATATTAGCTTTCATTTCTTTTGTTATCATAGCCAATCCATTAGTTGGTAAGGGTCCTAGAGTATAAACATGCATACCAGCTGATGCTAAACCTGAAACAAGTGCTGGTTCAAGTGCATAGCCAGACAGTCTAGTATCTTTGGCAATTATTGCTATTTGTTTTCTTTTTTTTTGTGATTTGAAATACGTTCCGCTGGCAAGACCAAATTTGAAGAACATATCTCCATTTATATTTTTACTATTTATTGCACCTCGTATCCCATCAGTTCCAAAATATTTTTTTGTCATTAGTTATTGATTATCTCTTTAAATACTTTAATGCCCTGCATAACTTCATTAACATCATGAATTCTTAAAATCTGAATTCCTTGCATCATTAAATATATTGAGGATGCCATTGTCCCGCCAATTCTTGTAATACTATCATTTTTTTTGGATATATCTTTAATAAACTTTTTTCTAGAGTTACCTACTAGTATAGGAAAACCTAAAGAATGAAAAATAGAAATATCTCTAATTAGATTCATATTATGTTTCAATTTTTTTCCAAATCCAATGCCAGGATCTAAAATTATTTTATTATGTTTAATACCTTTGGATCTTATTAACTTGATCTTATCCTCAAAAAAATCATATATATCTAATAGTTCATTTTTATATTTCGGATTTTTCTGCATATTTTCTGGTGTTCCAATGCTATGCTGAATCACAAATGGAATTTTGTTTTTTTTTAAAGTGCTTATTGTTTTAGGATCATAATCTAATCCTGATACATCATTAATTAACTTTACTCCTAAACTAATCCCTTTTTGCATAATCTGAGGTTTTCTTGTATCCAAAGATATTGGTATTTTTTTTACAGTTAATTCTAAAATCTTATGAATTCTGTTCCACTCAATTTTTTCTTTTACCAACCTTGATCCTGGTCTTGTAGACTCTCCACCAACATCTATTAAATCAGCACCTTCTTCATACAGTTTCTTTGCATGATAAATTCCTTTTTTTTTTGAATTAAATTTTCCTCCATCTGAAAAACTATCTGGAGTAAGATTTAATACGCCCATAATATTCGGAATTTTTTGAAAATTTAAATTAGAAAAATTTTTTTTTTTTGATTTAATTTTCTTAATATCTAAATTTATTTTTTTCTTTAAAAAATTTGGTAAATATTTAATTTGATCTATAGAAATTTTTTTTTTAAACTCTCTAGTTATAATCTCAACATGATCAAATGATATTTCATTAATTTTATGTAAAGGAATTGATTTTTTTTTACTTACTAGAATTTTTGACTGATTACCAAAATAGAAATTACACGCTTTTGTGTAATATCTTTGCATTTTTTATTAATGAACAATTTTTGGTTTCAAACCCATTGCACCTAAAGCAGTGTCTTGTTCACCTTTAGTATCTAGATTTTCTACAATTTTATCTTTAGGATATAGATTTTTATTAATTATATTCTCTATTTCTTCACCAGTTAAAGTTTCATAAGTAATAAGGGCTTTAGCAATTTTATGTAGATCATCTATTTTTTCAGTCAAAATTTTTTTAGCTTGATTGTACCCTTCGTCAACAAGCTTTCTTATTTCTTTATCAATTTTTTGAGCAACTTCTTCTGAAACTGATTGAGTTTGTGTTACTGATCTGCCCAAAAATACTTCTTCTTGATTTTCTCCATATTCTACAGGCCCCATTTCTTCACTCATACCGTATTTTGTAACCATAGCTCTAGCAAGTTGAGTTGCCTGGTTAATATCTGAACCATTGCCACCGCCTGCTCCTGTAGATATGTTGTCTTTTCCAAAAATTAACTCCTCTGCAACTCTTCCACCAAAACAGACTGCCAATCTTGCTTTAAGATATTTAATCGAATACCCATGTTTGTCTCTTTCAGGTAAATTCATAACCATTCCTAGTGCTCTACCTCTTGGTATAATAGTAGCCTTATGTATTGGATCATAACTTGGCATATTAAAAGAAACTAAAGCATGTCCACCTTCATGATACGCTGTTAATTTTTTTTCATCTTCAGTCATTACCATCGACCGCCTTTCAGCTCCCATCATAACTTTATCTTTTGCTTCTTCAAATTCTAGTAAAGTGACAATTCTTTTATTTTTCCTAGCCGCAAGAAGAGCGGCCTCGTTTACTAAATTTGCCAAATCTGCCCCTGAAAAACCAGGAGTTCCTCTCGCAATTGTTCTCAAATTTACATCTGGTGCCATTTTTATTTTTTTTACGTGCACTTTTAAAATTTTTTCCCTACCAATTATGTCTGGATTTGAAACAACTACCTGCCTATCAAATCTTCCTGGTCTTAATAAAGCTGGATCAAGTACGTCAGGTCTATTTGTTGCTGCAATGATAATCACTCCTTCATTGGTATCAAATCCATCCATTTCAACTAATAACTGGTTTAAAGTCTGTTCTCTTTCATCATTTCCACCACCTAAACCGGCTCCTCTACTTCTTCCTACAGCATCTATTTCATCGATAAATATAATACAAGGAGAATTTTTCTTTCCCTGCTCAAACATATCTCTCACTCTTGAAGCACCAACTCCAACAAACATTTCTACAAAATCTGATCCAGAAATAGTAAAAAAAGGAACTCCTGCTTCACCAGCTATTGCTCTAGCTAAAAGAGTTTTACCTGTGCCTGGAGGCCCTACAAGTAATGCACCTCTTGGAATCTTTCCACCTAATCTACTAAATTTTTTAGGATCTTTTAAAAATTCTACAATTTCTTCAACTTCCTCTTTTGCTTCCTCAACACCCGCTACATCATTAAATGTAACTTTTCCTTTGAGTTCATTCATCATTTTAGCTTTGGATTTACCAAAACCCATTGCTCCACCTTTTCCACCTTGCATTTGTCTCATGAAGAAAATCCAGACTGCAATTAACAGTAACATTGGGAACCATGATAAAAGTACACCAAATAAAGAAGGCATTTTTTCATCTAAAGGTGCAGCGGAAATACTTACACCTTTATCTGACAATTTTTCAATTAGATTTGGATCATTTGGAGCATAAGTTGAAAAAGAATTACCGTTTGAATAAACGCCTTTAATATTATTACCCTGAATTTCAACTTTTAAAACCTCTCCATTATCCACTGAACTTAAGAAATCAGAAAAAATTATTTGATTTCCACCTCTGATATTTGACTGTGGATTTTTAAAGATATTATAAAGACCTATAGTTAAGAAAACTATTATTGCCCACATTGCAAGATTTTTTAAATTCATACGATTAAAATAAGAATTATTAGCAAATTAACAAGTGACAAAATATCAATAATTCTGTGAAATTAATCCTCTTTTGATACTACAATTGTGTTATTTATCTTCTTTATTAAACAATTTCCCAATGTAATTTTAAAAAAAGCTTTATTTCTTATGAGCTCAACTGTTTTATCAATTTTTTTACCTCTTGCAGGATAGTATTTTCCACCAACTATTTGAATAATTTCCGTTAG
>CACEGO010000021.1 GCA_902559075.1 uncultured Pelagibacteraceae bacterium
TTTTCCAGGTGTAACACCTCCAACAACATTAGACCCATATTTTATCATCTCTTCAGCATGAAAAGTTCCCATCTTTCCAGTGAAGCCCTGGATCAAAATTTTTGTATTTTTTTCAATTATAACTGCCATTTATTTTTTTAACGCTGCTACTGCCTTATTTGCGGCATCCTCTAAAGTGTTTGCTTCAATGTAATTTAACTTACTATCACGGAGTATTTTATTTCCTTTTTCAACGTTTGTTCCTGCTAATCTTATTACCAAAGGAACCTTTATTTCAATTTTTTCTAATGCTTGAACTATTCCTTCAGCAACCCAATCACATCGGTTTATTCCAGCAAAAATATTGACTAAAATGACTTTAACTTTTTTATCCATCGTGATTAGCCTAAAAGCTTTTACTATTTTCTCGGGTGTTGCACCTCCACCTACATCAAGGAAATTTGCCGGCTTACCACCTGCTAATTTAATCATATCCATTGATGCCATTGCTAATCCAGCACCATTAATAATATTTCCAATATTACCTTCTAGGCTTACATAATTAAGGCCTCTATCAGAAGCATAAACCTCTTTCTCATCCTCTTGTGTTTTGTCTCTTAATTCAGAAACTTTATCTCTTCTGAACATTGCATTGTTGTCAAAGCTCATTTTACAATCCAGAGCTAAAATTTGTTTTTGTTTGGAGATAACAAGCGGATTTACTTCAACCATGGTAGCATCTAACTCGCTAAAAGCTTTAGCACATCCAATTATAGTTTCTGAAGCTCTCCTTATTAATTCTGGTTCGATACCTAATCCAAATGCTAATTCTCTTGCTTGAAAACTTTGAATACCAACAGCAACTTCAATCTTAGATCTAATTATGGTCTCTGGTTTTTCTTTGGCAATTTCCTCAACACTCATCCCCCCTTCAGTTGAGGCTACAACCATTATACTTTCTGATGCCCTGTCAAAAACTAATCCTAAATATAATTCTTTTTCTATATCTGTTGCTTCTTCGATATAAATTCTGTTTACAATTTTTCCTTCAGGTCCAGTTTGATTAGTAACCAACTTTTTTCCTAAAAGTTTATCTGTAGCTTGAGCAACCTCTAAAGGAGTATTACAAATAATTACTCCACCTGCTTTACCCCTTGCTCCTGAGTGTATTTGAGCTTTTACAACCCACTTTGAACCACCAATTTCTCTAGCTTTATTTTCTGCAGTTTCAGGACTATATACGATACCACCTCTTGGTATTGTAACCCCAAAGCTATTTAAAATTTCTTTTGCTTGATATTCGTGAATATCCATAATTATTTATTATTGATCAATTTATCTATGTTTACAATGTTTTCTGCCATTCTAGCTGAGGCAGCGTCAATCATTCTACCGTCAAGCTGTGCTGCACCTTTTCCTTCTTTGGCAGCTTTTTCTAATTCTTCTAAAATTCTTTTAGCTTTATTTACTTCAGCTTCTGGTGGAGAAAAAACTTTATTAGCAAGTTCAATCTGAGAAGGATGTATGGCCCACTTCCCTTCTATTCCAATAGCAGCACCTCTTTTTGCTGCAGCAATATAAGCATCAGGATCATTAAAATCTCCAAATGGACCATCTATCGCTCTAAGACCATATGCTCTACAAGTCATAACTAGTTCTGATAAACCATGATGCCATTGATCCCCGGGATAGTCAGGATTTAATCCACCTATAACTACAGTTCTTGCTCTCAAACTTGCTGCATAATCTGCAACACCAAAATGCAAAGCTTCAAGCCTTTCACTTGATTTTGCTATTTCTTTTATGTTGGACATACCTAATGCAGTTTCAATTAAACATTCAATTCCTATTTTATTTTTTAATTTTTTATTTGTTTCAATTTGTGTCAACAAACAATCAACCATATAAACATCACTAGCTGTTCCAGCTTTAGGAACTAAAATTGTGTCCACGTTTTCTCCTGCTTGTTCAACTATTTCTACTAAATCACTGTACATATAATGGGTATCAAGACTATTTATTCTAACTGAAATGGTTTTACCTTTTTCTCTCCATTTAATTTCATTAAGCGCTTTAATCACATTCGCTCTAGCTGCTATTTTATCATTAGGAGAAACTGCATCTTCTAAATCTAAAAAAATATAATCTGCAGAGGAATTTAAAGCTTTCTCGAACATTTTCGGTGAGGAACCTGGTACTGCTAATTCACTTCTTTGCAATCTTGATCTTGCTGATTTGTAGAATTTATGGCTCATTTTTAAAAAAAGTATATCTTTTCTTAAGGGTGAAATTACTTATAGAATTTATAAATATTTTATAAGAGTATTATTTCTTTCTGGAAGATAATTCCTTCATTATATCCTCAATTTTAATACCATTAGCCTCTAAGTACATCATTAAATGATATAGAACATCCGCTGCTTCATGTGTCTTATTTGAGTTTTCTTCTACAGCTTCTATTAACTCGTTCACTTCTTCAAGTACTTTTTCTTTAGCTAAAGTTTTATCTTCTAAAAGCTTATTGGTATAAGATCCTTGTACTGGATTATCTTTTCTCTCTCTAGCTAGCAAAACAAGTTCTTCTAAAATTTTTAGCATTTTAAATTCTAACAGGTATATCTTTTGAAGCCAAATATTGTTTAGCTTCCTCAAGAGAATATGAGCCATAATGAAATATAGAAGCAGCTAAAACTGCACTCGCACCTGCACTAATTCCTTCAGCCAAATGATCTAATGTTCCAACGCCTCCAGATGCAATGACTGGAATATTAACATTGGATGAAATTTTTTTCATTAAGTCAATATCATATCCTGATTGAGTTCCATCTTTATCCATCGAAGTTACAAGTAATTCTCCTGCCCCAGATCCTTCCATCTTATTTGCAAATTGAATAGCGTCAATCCCCGTTGGGTTTCTTCCACCATGAGTAAAAATTTCCCAATTTTCCCCATTTTTTTTTGCATCCATTGCAACAACAATGCATTGTGAACCAAACTTTTTAGAACTTTCCTCAACCACTTTTGAGTTTTGAACTGCAGCAGTGTTTATAGAAACTTTATCAGCACCACAGTTTAAAAGTTTATAAATATCCTCAGTACTTCTAACCCCTCCTCCAACAGTCAAAGGAACAAAACAATTCTTAGAAGTTCTTTTAACTACGTCATAAATAGTATCTCGATTTTCATTTGAAGCAGTAATATCTAAAAAACAAATTTCATCTGCTCCGCCATCTGAATAAATTTTAGCTTGTTCAACTGGATCCCCTGCATCTTTTAAATCTACAAAATTAATACCTTTAACGACACGTCCATTTTTAACATCTAGACAAGGTATTATTCTATTTTTAAGCATTTAATTCCTTAGCTAATTCATCCAATTTAATATCTCCATCATAGATAGCTTTTCCAACTATTATTCCTTCAATATTTTTATTATTTAATTTCTTTGCTTTTTTAATATCATCAATTGAAGAAACTCCACCAGATATTATTACAGGACAATTTGAAGTATCAGCAACTTTTGATGTCTCCTCAAAATTTGGGCCTTGCTTCATTCCATCTTTGTTAATATCAGTATAAATCAATCTACTCACACCATAATCCTTAACTTCGCTCAAATAATCTAACGTTAATTGATTTGAGTTTTCTTTCCAGCCTGAGACAGACAAGTGCCCATCTTTAGCATCTAAACCTAGGGCAATTTTATTTGGAAATTTTTCACAAGCTTCTTTTAAAAAATTTTTATCTTTTATAGCTGCACTTCCTAAAATTACTTTTTCAACACCGGCATCAGTATATTTCTGAATACTTTCAAAATTTCTAATTCCTCCACCAATTTCAATTTTAACATCAAATTTAGTAACTATTTCTTGAATAATATCCAAATTAACTGTCTCACCAGTCAAAGCTCCATCTAAATCAACTATATGTAAGTTTTGAAAACCATGATCCTTATATTTACCCGCTTGTTCAACTGGGGACATTTCGTATTCAGTTTTGTTATCAAAATCTCCTTTAACTAACCTTACACACTTTTTATCTTTAATATCTATTGCTGGAAATATTTTCATTTATTTTTTATAGATTTATAAAATTATCAATTATTTTAAGTCCAATCTTATCGCTTTTTTCAGGGTGAAATTGAGTTCCAAAGATATTTTCTTTTTCAACTGAACAAACAATATTCGATGAATAATCTGTTGTTGCTGAAATTACATTTTTGTCTTCTGGTACAAATTCATAACTGTGAACAAAATACATATGGGAATTATTTTCTATATCTTTAAAAATTTTGCTATCCTTAACAATATTAATTTCATTCCAACCTATATGAGGAAGTTTATACTTTCCATTTTGATTATCTATTTTTGATACCTTGCCTGGTATCCAACCAAGCCCTTTGGTTTCGGTTTCCTCGTATCCGATATCTGCAAACATTTGTAATCCAACACAAATTCCTAGAAGTGGTTTTTTATTGCTTATTGTAAGTTCATTTAATGTATCGACTAAACCACTAATTTTTCTTAAGGCATCAATACAACTTTTAAACGAACCTTGCCCTGGTAAAACAACTTTATCTGATGATTTAATCTTATTTAAATCCGAGGTTACTTCGATATTTACTTTATCTTTAGCAACCTCCTTAAAAGAGTTTATTACCGAGCTTATATTGCCCGAATTATAATCAACAATTGTGACGTTCATTAAACTTATAATGAGCCTTTAGTGGATGGAATGCTCTTTTTGTTTCTTGGATCCATCTCTAGTGCAGCTCTTAATGATCTTGCTAAAGCTTTATAACAAGACTCAATTATGTGGTGACTATTATCACCATAAATATTTTCAACATGCATTGTGATGCCAGCTGATTGGGAGAAAGCTTGGAACCATTCTTTAAATAGCTCCGTGTCCATTTCTCCAAGTTTTTCAACTTTCAATTTTACTTTCCAAATTAAATAAGGTCTGTTTGAAACATCTATTGCAACCCTTGTTAATGTTTCATCCATCGGGATAATTGTGTGTGCATATCTTTTTATTCCTACAAATTTTTTAGCAGCTTTCTTTAAAGCCTCACCAATTGCTATACCTGTATCCTCTGTTGTATGGTGAAGATCGATATGAGTATCTCCTTTTGCTTTAACTTTTAAATCTATTAATGAATGCTTTGATAATTGCTCAAGCATGTGGTCTAGAAAACCTATACCGGTGTCAATTTGGTATTTACCCTTACCATCAATATTTACTTCAACATTGATGCTGGTTTCTTTTGTTTTTCGAGATACTTTTCCTTTTCTAGCCATATATTTTTAATGGTATACATACATAATCCCACTATATCAATATTAGTCTGAACACTTGAAGTATCAAAAATAGTTACCATTTATTAGTTATGACAACAATTGTACTAGTAAGAAAAAATAATGAAGTAGTAGTTGCTGGTGATGGACAAGTAAGTATGGGTAATACTGTTGTAAAAAGTACTGCTTCAAAAGTCAGAAAAATTGAAAAAAGAGATGTGGTTGCTGGTTTTGCAGGATCAACTGCAGATGCTTTAACTTTGTTTGAAAGATTAGAAGGAAAATTAGAAAAACATGCTGGAAACTTATCAAGAGCTGCAGTTGAGTTAGCAAAAGATTGGCGAACAGATAAATATTTAAGAAGACTAGAAGCACTTATGGCTGTCGGCGATAAAAACAACAGTTATATTATTTCTGGAACTGGTGATGTTTTAGAACCTGAGGGAGATGTAATTGGAATTGGCTCAGGAGGAAATTATGCTTTAGCTGCTGGAAAAGTTTTAATGGAAGGTGATATGTCAGCTGAGGAAGTTGCAAAAAAAGCAATAAAAGTTGCTGCTGATATATGTGTTTTCACAAATGATAATGTTAAAATTGAAAAAATATAATGGATAAATCAAACGTAACACAACTTCACCCAAAAGATAAAGATCAAAAAGACGAAGCTTCTTTGGTTAGTTCTTTATCTCCAAGAGAAATAGTTTCAGAATTAGATAGATTTGTTGTTGGACAGAACAAAGCAAAAAGAGCGGTGGCTGTTGCGCTAAGAAATAGATGGAGAAGACAAGCTCTGAAGGGTGAGATGAAAAACGAAGTTTTGCCTAAAAATATTTTAATGATTGGACCAACTGGTGTTGGAAAAACTGAGATTTCAAGAAGATTATCAAAATTAGCAGAAGCACCCTTTGTAAAGGTTGAGGCTACAAGATTTACTGAAGTTGGATACGTTGGAAGAGACGTAGAGCAAATTGTTAGAGACTTAATTGAAATTGCAATTGCAATGGAGAAAGTAAAAAAAAGAAAAGAAGTATATGCTCAAGCTCAAAAGGCAGCAGAGGAAAAAGTTCTGGATGCGTTAGTTGGAAAAAAAGCAAGTCTAGCTACAAGAGAAAGTTTTAGAAAAAGATTAAGAAATGGTGATCTAGACGATAATGAAATTGAAATTGCTGTGAGCGATACTGGATCTAATGGAGCTTCTTTTGAGATACCCGGAATGCCTGGAGCGAATGTTGGAATGATAAATATTGGTGAAATGATCGGTAAATCCATGGGTAACAAAGAAAAGAAAAAGAAAATGTCAGTAAAAGAATCGCATGAA
The DNA here is from genome assembly GCA_902559075.1 of uncultured Pelagibacteraceae bacterium. Classification (GTDB taxonomy): domain Bacteria; phylum Pseudomonadota; class Alphaproteobacteria; order Pelagibacterales; family Pelagibacteraceae; genus Pelagibacter. The sequence continues at coordinate 6,595 of CACEGO010000021.1, forward strand.
ATTTTAATTAATGATGAGTCTGATAAATTGATTGAACAAGACAAAATTATTAAAGCTGCAAAACTTTCAACTGAAAATAATGGAATAGTGTTCTTAGATGAAATAGATAAAATTTCAGCAAGAACTGACCGAGTTGGTGGAGATGTTTCAAGAGAAGGTGTTCAAAGAGATTTATTACCTCTAATTGAAGGAACAACAGTTAATACAAAGCATGGACCAATTAAAACAGACCATATTTTATTTATTGCATCTGGTGCTTTCCAACTTGCAAAACCTTCTGATTTACTTCCAGAATTGCAAGGAAGGTTGCCCATAAGAGTTGAATTAGAAGCCTTGACGAGTGATGATTTTAAACGAATCTTAAGAGAACCAGATTTTAGTTTAATTAAACAATATGTAGCTTTATTGAAAACAGAAAATGTTGATTTAGAATTTTCTGATGATGGTATAGATGCAATTGCAAACATAGCCTCTGAGGTAAATGCTACAGTCGAAAATATTGGTGCAAGAAGATTACACACTATAATTGAAAAAATCTTAGATGAAATTAGCTTTACAGCAACTGATCGTGCTGGAGAAAAAATCATTATTAATAAAGAATATATTAATAAAAATTTGGACAACTTAGTAAAAGATACAGATCTTTCAAAATTTATTCTTTAAATTATAGATATCCAAGCTCAATCATCTCTTTTTTGAAATTTTGTTCTAATTTATCTCTATTTTTTTCGTCCAAGAGCCTTCTCCAATCATTTTTTGGACCAAGATTAAAAAAATTTTTTCTTTTACCCTCTTTATCAGCTACAGCTTCGAAAAAAATCTCATTCTGTTCTTTAATTTTCATTTTTTCAAATTCAGTGTTTTTTATAACTTTATTTAATTTGATCATATCAAGATCAAATTTCATTCCTAGGGAACCAAGAAACTTGAAAACTTTTAAAAGCACTGTCTTTTTTTTTGTTACTAAATCTTCATATTTAATTAACAAATATTTTTTTTGATCTTTTAGGTTTTTCCAAGAATTATAACTAAAATTCCAGGAACCTATAAAAACTCTTAAATTTTTAGTTGTTTTTTGCATAAATCTATTTTTATCAATCATAGTTTCTGTTGCCTCATCAACACTTAAATTATAGTGATGAGCAACAGAAGTAACTACATTTCTTGGATCACGAACAATATAAATTGCACCTAGTGTATTATTTAAATCCGTAAAGTTATAATCATAAACTCTACATAAAGAACTATGAGTTTTAAAAAATCTTATTTTTCCTTTTTCTTGATTAATTAATTTTTGAGCATTAATAAAATTTTTGAACACCTCTCTATCATTATCAATATCCACACCTAATGACATAAATTGTTCTGAAAGTGGAAATTGAGTTATTTTATATAAATTTTCGAATTTTAATAAACCATCATTTGAATAAAAATATGACGCTAATATAGATCGTAAAAGAGTATTTCCACTTTTTGGATATGAGGCAAGCCAGATTATCATGGTTTTTTATTTTTTTTCAAATGTATATAAAAAGCACCACTACCACCATCTTCAGTTTTTGCATCCTGAATATCATAAATCATTTCCATTAGAATTTTATTGTTTGAAATAAATTCTGGAACAGAATATTTTAAAATACTAAGATCTTTTGAAACATACGGGTTTTTTTCATTATCTGAATGTATACCTTTGCCTGTTACAACAATTATTTTGTTAACCTTTTCCAAAAAAGATTTAATTATAAATTTTTCTATAGCTAGATTGGCCTGATCTAAAGTATATCCATGAAGATCGATTGACTTAGTTGAATATGTTACATTGTTTTTTTTTTTATAGTCTTTATCAATTAACTTTTCGTTGCTCTTAAGAAAATTTTCCCAGTCTATCTTATCTTTATCTGAAATTTTATCGTTCAATTATGTTAAAATATTAACTAGCTGCCAATTTGGATTTTGAGAAGTAGTATCTCTTGAAAAAACCCAAGTATCATAAATCTTTTTAATTTTTTCTGGATCACCTGAAACTATTTTCTTATCCTTGTCTCTAATGCAAGTAATTACTTCTCCAATAAAATTTACTGTAACATTTAAAATATTTCCAAGTTTTTTATGTTCTTTAATCTCAGCTTTGTTAACGCCTATAAACGTAATTTCCGCATAATGACCTCTGCCGCTTCTTTCTTTTAGCGCTTCACTAAACTGCTGATAAATCTTGTTATTTAATAAAGGTTTGCTTGTTGTGATTTTGTTATCATTATCACTAAAATCAGTAATAATAGTTTCATAAGCTATTTTAGCACCTTTTATAAATTCTTTTTGCGCCTCATCATCAAATTTTTCATTAACTTTTTTTATTTGCTCAATGTTTACATTATTTAATACTTCTTTAAATTGACCTGGTGCTTTACCCTCAAAACCTGACCTTTTGCCTAAGATCCCTCTTAATCTTAAAAAAATAAAGCCCGCAATCATTGCTAGTAAAATAATATCTATATATTCGAAACTATAATTCATGACTAAATAGTAATTACTCTGTTGATTAATTTCAACCGGCAATTTAGATTAAGGACAAATGAACCCTATATTTTTAACAATTATTCTTATTCCAGTAATCGAAATCTACCTTTTGATTAAGATAGGATCACAAATAGGAGCAATTACAACAATTTTATTGATTTTTACGACTGCTATTGTTGGTATTTATTACGCTAAATACGAAGGATTAAACACACTTAAGGCTGGATTTAATCAATTAAGACAGAACGAACCCCCAACTTATGAAATGTTATCAGGCGCAGCCATTGCTTTTGCTGCGCTATTATTAATAATTCCAGGTTTTGTTACTGATGTAATCGGCTTTTTATTAATTTTTCCTTTGAGCAGAAAATTCATATTTAATAGTTTGTTTAAAAAATTTAATCATGTAAATAAAAAAAAAGATAATTTTATTGATGGCGAGTACGAAGATATTGATGACAACGATGACAGAAAAATTTAAAATTTTAGGTCAATTCATTAAAGATATGTCTAGCGAAACAAAAGATGCTGAAACATACATTTTTGTAAAAAATAATATTTTAAAATATCAACTGAATATTAACATAAATTCAAAGCCTCTCAAAAATAAGATGGTAGAAATAAACACAATTTTAAAGTTTGAAGATAAAGAAGAAACTAAACATAAGTCACATTTCGAGATGACTTATGCAACTATTATAAAGGTTGATGATAGTGTGAAAGAAAAAAAAGAGTTAGAAAAAATTATTTTATGTGAAGCACAAATTAAAATTTATCCAAACCTTGAAAAATCTTTTTTGAACATGTTGCATAACTCAGGTTATGGAAATGTTAAATTTGAGAAAAAAATAGATTTTGAAAATCTATATTTACAACAATTTAATTAATAGTAATTTTTTTTTAAAAAATTTTTTAAATATTCTTGGTGTTTGATAATCTCTTCCTTGGATGGTTGAACCACTTTTTTGAAATAAGAAACAGTTCCATTAGATTTTCTCATTTCATTTTTTTCTTCATTTTTAAAATCGAGTGTTGGTTCTTTTTGATCTATTAGATTTATATAAACTTTGGCTAAAAGATCACAATCAATAAGTGCCGTATGCTTTGCTCTTCTTGAGTTGTCTATTCTAAATCTTTTACAAAGTGCGTCTAAGCTAGATGCTGAACCTGGAAATTTTGTTCTTGCCAACTCTAATGTATCGATTACTTCGTTTTCTATTTTTTTTCTTCCATTTAGCAAAAGCTCATTATTTAAATGAGCAAGATCAAACTCTGCATTATGAATAATTAAATTTTTACCCTCAATAAATTTTAAAAAATCCTCTACAATTTCACCAAACTTTTTTTGGTTAGACAAAAATTCATCAGAATAGCCGTGTACTTCAAAAGCTTTCTCTGAAACATTTCTTTCTGGATTTAGATATGCGTGAAATTTATTTATTGGTACAAGATTATCAAGTTCAATACACCCGATTTCAACTATTCTATGACCTTCTTTAACTGAAATTCCTGTTGTTTCGGTATCTAAAACTATTTCTTTCATTTATTGAATTTTATCTAAAATATTCTTTATGTCCATTTTAACAGATTTTTTAGTAAAATCATTTTTAATTATAAAATCT
>CACEGO010000022.1 GCA_902559075.1 uncultured Pelagibacteraceae bacterium
CATTATGATCTGGGTAATGATTTTTTTTCTCTTTGGTTAGACGATACACTTACTTACTCAAGTGCTATTTTTGATGATAAGTCGAAAAATCTTTCTGATGCTCAAAATAACAAATATCAAAAATTAATTGATCTAATTAAACCAAATAATGGTGACAAAGTTTTAGAAATAGGATGTGGTTGGGGAGGTTTTGCTGAGTACTTAGGTAAAAAATATGATATTAAACTAGACTGTATTACAATATCAAAAAAACAATTTGAATACGCAAAAAAAAGAATTTTTAATTGTGGTTTAAACGAAAAAGTAAATATTGAAATAAAGGATTACAGAGATCTTAAAGGCAAATACAATTCTATAGCCTCTATAGAGATGATTGAAGCTGTTGGTCAAAATTATTTAGAGGGTTATTTTAAAACAATTAAAACTAACCTATCTGATGGTGGTAAAGCAGCTATTCAAGCAATTACCATCGATGATAAGTTGTTTGATAGATACAAAAACAAACAAGATTTTATTCAAAAATATATTTTTCCAGGTGGTTTCTTACCAAATAAAAATAGTATTAATCGATATGTTTCTGACAATGGTCTAACTATAAATTCATATATTTCTTATGCTGACCATTATGCAAATACATTGGCTATATGGAGAAATGATTTTTTAAAAAAATGGAATTTAATTAAAAATCAAGGTTTCGACTTAACATTTAAAAGAATGTGGGAGTTTTACCTTTCTTATTGTGAAGCAGGATTTAAATCAAAAAATATTGATCTGATTCAATTTTCAATGCAGAACAAGTAAAAATAATGGAGATATTTATGCGACATATAAAAATAATTAAGTCAATTTCATTGATAATTTCATTATTCTTAATTACAAGTTGCTCAAACAATAGTGCTATGAAACCAGAAGACTTTAAAAATAAAGAACCAAGATTAATTATTGAGGAATATTTATCTGGAAATGTTAAGGCTTGGGGAGTTCTACAAAATAGGTCAGGGAAAGTCACAAGACAATTTTCTGCAGATTTAAATGGTACCTGGGACGGAAAACAATTAATTCTCAAAGAAAAATTTAATTGGGACGATGGTGAAGTTCAAGACCGAGAATGGACAATAAATAAAATTGATGAGCATAATTACGAAGGAACAGCAGGGGATGTTGTAGGTAAAGCAATAGGATATTCTTATGGGCCAGCGTTTAAATTTGAATATGTTTTATTAGTTCCAGTCAAAGGTAAAGAATTAAAAATAACTTTTGATGATTGGATTTTTAAACAAGATGATAGAGTTGCAATTAATAGAGCAACAATGACTAAATTTGGTTTTAAAGTAGCTGAATTAACAGTTGTATTTGTAAAAGATTAATTATTTTTTTTGATATTTCGTTAGTTTTCCAAGCAAACTAAAGTAAATTTTACTTGGAAGAAAACTCAATAGTTTTAATGTAATTGTAAGTGATTTTGGAAAATGTATCTCAAATATATTTTTGTTAACTAAACCTTCGTAAATTTGATCTGCAGCATACTCAGGAGTTTTTAAAAAAGGCATTTTAAAATCATTTTTATCTGTCATTGGTGTTTTAATAAATCCAGGAGACACTAAGCAAACACGCACATTATACCTTTTAAAATCAAAGTATAAACTTTCAGCTAAGTTATTTAATGCTGATTTGGATGGTCCGTACCCAGTTGAATTAGGTAATCCCCTATATCCTGCAATTGATGAAACAATAGTAATTATACCATTTTTTTTATCTCTAAAGTATTGTTCAACTGCTTTGATGCTATTTACAGTCCCAAAAAAATTTACTTTAAATACATCTTCCATTTGTTCTACATCAATTTTTTTTTCTTTTTTGGGATCCCATGTTCCTGTTGAAAAAAAACAAATATCTATATTTTCATATTTATTTTTAATTTCATTAAATGCTTCTTTACACTTTTCTCTGTCTGTTACATCTAAAGGAAAACTTGAAATATTTTCATATGAATTTGAAAGCTCATTTAATAATTCAGCTCTTCTTGCAGATACGGCAACATTCCATCCTTTACTTGCAAACTTAATTGCTAAAGCTTTACCAATCCCAGTGCTACCGCCTGTAATCCAAATAGTTTTTTTGCTCATTTTTTGTTATGTATATATCTAACATGTTTCAAAATAAATTTTTAACATTTATATTGTTTCTTGCTGTCACATTTTCCGCTTCATTGATTGGCGGTTTGGCTACTATTACATTTAAAGAGCCATGGTACTCATTACTAAACAAACCAACTTTTAATCCACCAGATTGGATATTTGGACCTGTTTGGACCACTTTGTATACATTGATGACAGTTGCAATATGGCTTTACTGGCATAAAAAAAATAGAGATATGAATACTGTTTATATTTATTTTATTCATTTAGTATTCAATACAACTTGGAGTGTAGTTTTCTTTGTTTTTCATAATATGGTTTTAGCGCTTTTAGTATTAATCATACTAATAGCATTGATAATTAATCTTATTTTAAGGTTTAAACGCGTCAAGATGTTGAGTGCCTACTTAATGATTCCATATTTACTTTGGTGTAGCTTTGCACTAATTCTGAATACAAGCTTAATTATATTAAATTAGATATGGATGATGTTGTAGTAATCGGTGGTGGAATAATTGGGGCGGCAACAGCTTATTTTTTATCCAAAGAGGGCAGAAAAGTAAAAGTTATTGAACGGGATCCTACTTACAAAACAGCTTCATTTCCATTGTCTCTAGGCGGCTTTAGAAGACAATTTTTCCAAAAAGAGAATATTTTGTTAGGAAAATTTGCAAGAGAATTTATTTTTCAAATACCAGAATTATTAAAAACAGAAAAAAATCCTAATCCTACAGCTAGCATGGTAACAAATGGATATCTTTTAATGTTTGGTCCTGAGCATGCTGAAGAACAATATAGAGCACTAGAAAATCATAAAGAATGTGATGCAGGAACAAAAAATATTAAAGGATCAGAATTATCAAAGGTTTTCCCTTATGTAAACAGCGAGGGGATTGAGACAGCCACTTACACAGATAATCAAAGTGAAGGATGGATTGATCCATTTATGTTTCATAGCGCTCTTAAAAGTAAAGCAATAGAGCTTGGAGCTGAATTTATTAAAGGCGAAGTAAAAAGTATTTCTGAAATAAATGCTAAAACAATTGTTTCTGCAGCTGGTTGTTGGACAAAAGAGTTGTTAGAAGATGTTCCTGTTGTTCCTCAAAAGCATACTGTTTTTAGGGTTAAATGCCCAAAATATATAAAAGAGATGCCGCTAAGCGGTGACTTAACAACGGGTGTTTATTGGAGACCAGAAGGAGGAGAATATTTAGCAGGATCACCTATTTCTGTATTTGATGCAGAAGATTTAGAGCCTGCTTGGAATGATTTTGAAGAATTAGTGTGGCCAGCTCTTGCTAAGAGAATACCAGCCTTTGAAGAATTAAAACTAACTGGTGGATGGGCAGGTTACTATGATTGCAATATATTAGATAACAATGCAGTTGTTGGTAAACATCCAAAATATGACAATGTTTACATGGCTTCTGGATTTACAGGTCGAGGATTAATGCAGGCACCAGGCATTGGCAGAGCCTTGACAGAGTTAATTACAACAGGATCATATCAAACAATTGATATAAGTGATTTTGCAGTTGAAAGAGTTTTAGGTAAAACTGCTAGGCCAGAGCCCTACGTTCTATAATTTAAGTTCCGCAAAAAGTTTGATATTTTTCATTGCTTAATGGAGCAGGTAATTGATATTCTTCAGTCTTATTTTGGTTGTCATAAGGATTTTTTAAAATAGTTAATAACTTTTTCATTTTATTTAAATTTCCTTTATCTGCTTCAGCTAAAGCTTCCTCTACTTTATGATTTCTAGGAATAACAGTTGGATTATTTAATTTCATAAGTTTAGTTTGTTTCTCCTTGGTTGAATTATTTAATTCAGATCTTTTTTTCCACTCATTTTTCCAATTGATAAAATCATTATCTTTGTAAACTTCATGAGAATTGATATTCATTAAATTACAGAAAGTATTTGTATAATCTGCTTTATTTTTTTCCATCCAATCAAATAGTTCATTAATTAAATTTTTATCATTTTTATCTTCACCAAATAAACCAAGTTTATCTCTCATCATATTTAACCATTTATCTTCATAAATATTTTGAAAGTTATCAATTAAATCTGTTGCTAATTTAATTGCAGTATCTTCATTTTTATCAATTACAGGAATTAAACATTCTGCAAATCTTGCTAAATTCCACTTAGTGATTGGTGGCTGATTAGAAAAGGCGTATCTGCCAAATCTATCGATTGAGCTAAATACAGTTTTTGGATCGTAATTATCCATAAAAGCACATGGACCGTAATCGATAGTTTCACCTGAAATTGCCATGTTATCAGTATTCATAACCCCATGAATAAATCCAACTCTCATCCAATTAATCACTAGCTGACATTGCTTTTGCATAACAAGATTTAACAAGTCTAACGCCTTTGATTTTGAGTTTTTAATTTCTGGATAATGCCTGTTTATTGTGTAGTCGACTAAAGTATTTAAATTTTCAATGTTTTGAGTTGCAGCAATATATTGAAATGTTCCAACTCTAAGATGACTTGATGCAACCCTTGTTAATATAGCACCTTGTAAAAGATTTTCTCTTACAACTTTTTCTCCTGTTTTAACTACAGCGAGGCTTCTAGTAGTTGGAATATTTAATGAATGAATTGCCTCACTGATTATATATTCTCTAAGCATAGGCCCTAATGCAGCACGTCCATCACCACCCCTAGAAAAAGAAGTTCTTCCTGAACCCTTAAACTGGATATCAAAACGATTGTCATTATTAACCAAATGTTCACCTAACAATACAGCTCTGCCATCTCCTAACATAGTAAAGTGTCCAAATTGATGACCTGCATATGCTTGCGCAATAGTATTGGTTTCTTCAGGTATATAGTTTCCAGAAAATATTTCTGCTAATTTTTTTTTATCTATTTTTGAAAAATCTAAATTTAAATTAGATGCTAGTTCTTCATTTAAAATTACTAATTCAGGATCATGAACAGGAGTTGGTTTAATATTTTCTTTAAAAGTATTTGATAACTTTGAATATGTATTATCAAAATGCCAACCAATGGTCATTTTAATTAACTGACTTCAGCTTGATTTTCTTTTGGTTTAACTTCTGTTTTAAATTGATTAGAAATTTTTTGCACTTCAACAGAAGATACTTTGTATTCTGCACACATTGTTTCTTCATCTTTACCATGACCTGTAACCATATTAACCATATGTTCAGGGAAGTGGAATGTTGTAAATACAATTCCTTCTTTAACTTTGTCTGTTACCTCTACTTTTAATGCAACTTCACCTCTGCCTGAATAAAGTCTTCCAATGTCACCTGTGTTTAGATCTCTGTACTCCGCATCTTTAGGATGAATTAATAAAACATCTTCATCAACAATATTTATATTTTTTGTTCTTCTAGTCATTGTTGCGGCGTTGTAATGTTGTAAAACTCTACTAGTTGTTAAAATTAAAGGATAATCTTTTTGATTAGCTTCAATTTCAGAAGATTCTTTCCAATCAAAGTTTTTTAGTCTGCCTTTACCTAATTTAAATGTTTCCGTATGTAAAATTTTTGTATCAGTTCCATCTTCTTGAACTGGCCATTGTAATCCAAATTTTCCAAGTCTCTCCCTAGTAACTCCCTTAAAGAAAGGAACTATATCAGCAATCTCTCCTAGCACTTGATCTGCATCATAAGTCGGCTGATCAAACCCTAATTTCTGCATCATCTCAGTCACAATTAATCCATCAGGTTTAGTACCTGGGAGCGGAGGTACAGCTCTATTAACTCTTTGAATTCTTCTTTCTGTATTCGTAAAGGTTCCATCTTTTTCTAGGAAAGTTGTTCCTGGTAATACAACAGTTGCTAATTTTGCTGTTTCACTCATAAATATTTCCTGAACCACTAAAAGCTCTAATGAGTTCATAGCTTCAACAACATGAGCGCTATTAGGATCAGTTTGAACAATGTCTTCACCAATAATCCATAAACCTTTCAGTTCTTTATCTATTGCAGCTTCAAACATTTGAGGAATTTTTAAACCTGGTTTTGTTGGATGAGTTACTCCATATTTTTCAGTATAGAATTCTTGATGTTTTTCATCAGCCACAGGGAAATATCCAGCACCTTGGTGTGGTTGACATCCCATATCTGCTGCGCCTTGAACATTGTTTTGACCTCTCAAAGGATTAACCCCGACACCTTTTCGTCCAATGTTACCAGTAATCATTGCTAGATCTGCAATTAACATTACGGTTTTAGATCCTTGTTCGTGTTCAGTAACTCCCAAGCCATGGAACTCCATTGAATTTCTTGCAGTGGCATATGCAATCGCTGCTTCTTTAACTAATTGTTTATCTACACCAGCTACTTTTGCTAAATGATCTACATCTTGTCTTTCAATTTCTTTTAAGAAACTATCAAATCCTTCAGTTCTATCTCGAACAAAATCTGAGTTATAAAGTTTTGATTTAATAATAAAGTGTAAAATCATGTTAAGAACTGCAACGTTAGTTCCAGGTCTTAGTTTAATATGGTAATCAGCAAGTTTTGCTAGTTCAGTTGTGACTGGATCAAGTACAATTAATTTTTTACCTTTCATAACTTGTTGTTTTATTTTTGCACCTGTAACTGGGTGAGCATTTGTTGGATTAGCTCCAATTACCAAAAATAAGTCTGCGTGGTAAATATCCTCCGTAGAATTAGTTGCAGCTCCAGTTCCAAAAGTTTGTTGCATTCCCCATGCTGTAGGTGAATGGCAAATTCTTGCGCAACAATCAACACTATTAGTTCCTACAGCTGCTCTAATCATTTTTTGAAAAACGTAATTTTCTTCATTTGTGCATCTTGCAGAGGAAATTCCAGCAAAGGCATCTGGACCATTTTCTTTTGTAATTCTGTTCATTTCTTTTTTAATAAAATCATATGCTTCATTCCAAGAAGCTTCTTCAAATTTTCCATTTCTCTTTATTAATGGTGTTTTTAGTCTGTCAGGATGATCGTAAAAACTAAATGCATATCTTCCTTTAATACATGTGTGTCCAGCATTAACTTCTGTTTGTTTAGGTGTATCGATAGCTACAACTTTATCATCTTTAATTGATGCCTCTAAGTTACAACCAACACCACAATAAGAACAAGTTGTTCTAACTTTTTTATCTACTTCCGCAGACTTTGATTGAAAAACATCTGAGATGGCATCTGTTGGACAAGTGTGAGCACATGCACCACAAGAAACACAAGATGAGTCACCAAACATCATATCATTATCAGTTGTTATTCTAGACTCAAATCCTCTCCCGCTCATTGTTAAAACAAATGAACCTTGAATTTCATCACAAGCTCTGACACATCTTCCACAATTGATACAATTGTCTAGATTCATTCTCATGTAATCATGAGATGTATCTCTTGGAATTCCTTTGTGTTGTTTTGGACTGTTATATCTGTGCTCAGAAACACCTAAATCATTTGCGACAGTTTGAAGTTCGCAATTATTATTCACTTCACAACTATCACATTCCATTGGATGATCTGTTAATACTAATTCTACAATATTTTTTCTTAGATCTTTCAAAGATTCATTTGATGTAAATATATGTTGATTTTCGGCAACTGGGGTATGGCAAGATGCAACTACTCTTGTTGGACCATCTTTTTCTAAAGCAACTTCAACTGAACAAACTCTACATGCACCGTAGGGAGCTAAATTTGGATCATCACATAAAGTCGGAACTTTTTTTTCACCAACATAGCTTTTTACAAATTTTAAAATAGACGAGTGATTTGGACCGATTTCATACGGTTTTCCATCAATATAAGCAATTTTTCTTTTTTCTGAACTCATTAATTATCTTTAACCATATCATTTTTCATTTCATCCCCAAAGTACTTTAGGATGTTTTGAATCGGAGTAGGGATTGCTCCACATAAAGCACACAAACAACCTTTTTTCATCGTAACAAGCAATTCTTCAAGCAATTTCAATGGTATTTTTGCGGTTTTCTTCTTAGCTTGGTCAAACATTTCTTTACCGCGGTAAGATCCTAATCTTCCAGGGAAACATTTTCCGCATGATTCTTCTGCAGAAAATTCAAATAGATGATGAATGTATTCAGCCATAGAAAAATCTTTAGGAATACTCACTACACTTGCATGACCTAACATAAAACCCTTTGCTGTAAACTCTTGAAAATCTAAATTTAAATTATCAATTTCACTTAAAGGCACCACACCACCTAATGGTCCACCTATTTGAAATGCTTTAAGAGGTTCTTTGTATCCTCCACCAATTTCATTAAATATTTTTTTCATTGGTGTTCCCATATCTATTTCATAAACTCCTGGATTTTTAAAGAAACTATCCAAACAAACCAGTTTAGTACCTGCAGATTTTTTATTTCCTATAGATGAAAATTTTTCAGAACCATTTATTAAAATTCCTGTAGCTGCTGCTAAAGTTTCAACATTGTTTACAACAGTTGGTTTTTTATATAATCCTTCTGTGACAGGAAAAGGAGGTCTAACATCGACTTCTGCTCTTCGTCCTTCAATAGATGCAATCAAAGCAGTTTCTTCTCCACAAATATATGCACCCTGTCCAATACAAATTCCTAGATCGAACGAAAAATCTGTTCCTAAAATATTTTCACCCAAGAGTCCTAAATTTTTAAGTTCATTTATACTTCCATTGATGGCTTCAATAGATTTAGGATATTCTCCTCTGATGTACAAAACTCCCTCATCACTTCCAATTACAAAACCACACATTACCATTCCAAAAATAACTTTTAGAGGCTGATCTTCTAATAAATATCTATCTGAAAAAGCACCAGAGTCACCTTCGTCTGCATTACAGATAACATATTTTTTATCTCCTTTAGCTTTACTACAAAAGTCCCATTTCATTCCTGTTGGAAATCCTGCACCACCTCTTCCTGTTAAATTTGAATCTAAAAGTGATTTTACAATTTCTTTTTTATCACTTTTTAAAAATTTGTTTAACTGATCTTTAAATTGATCTGTAGATGAAAGTTTGTCATCCATTAAGAAACTTGTAGTAGCAAAACTTTTTGAGAAAAATTTTTCTTGTATAATTTCTTCACCTTTAATTATTTGATCAATCTTTTCTATATCTTTCCCAGCATAATTTTCTCCATCGTAATGAAATGCATGGTTTTCATAACAATGTCCTAGGCAAAACATTTCTCCAACTTTATCGTCACCAAGTTTTTCTTTTAAAGTATCTTTTAATTTTTCTTGTGTGCCAGCACACATGCATGCGCTACCGTTACAAACGAAAGCTTTCTTTTCTCTATGAGATGGCCTTAAAAATTCATAAAAAGACTCAGCTCCATGAAGTGTTGAAACCCCAAGGTTATGTTTTTTGGCAATTTCTTTGATATCCTGGGGTTTTTCACTGAGTGTATTTTCAGAAATTTGCTTAAATAAATTGTCTTTTAACCCAATTCTACCAGATAAATTACTTATGTTTTTTGACACAAATACCCTTTTCTATATTAATTAGTCCACAATAACTTTTTTGTTATTTGTGTAAATATTAAAACTGTCCCTCTTTACGAAACCTATAAGGGTAATGTCAAATTTATTCGCTAAATCTATGGCAAGACTTGTTGGCGCACCAACACCAATCATTATACCTATATCTGTCATTAAAACCTTTTGAACTAACTCAAAATTAAGTCTTCCAGAGCATGTTATAAATTGAGATTTTGGATCAAGCTGACTATTTTTCAAAGCACAACCAATAAGCTTGTCTAGAGCATTGTGTCTTCCAACATCTTCTCTGAGATCAATTAGTTTTCCATTGATATTAAAGAGACCACTTGCATGGATACCGCCTGTTTTACTAAACTCTGATTGTGCTTTTCTTAAAGAATCAGGAGACTGAATAATAATCTCTTTTCCAATTTTTGGTTCAGAGGGGTGAGTTTTATTTTTTTTTACAATCTCAAGGGCATCCAATGAAGATTTTCCACATACACCACAGGATGAATTGGTTAAAAAATCTCTTTTTATCTTTGCTATATTTACGTTTTCA
>CACEGO010000023.1 GCA_902559075.1 uncultured Pelagibacteraceae bacterium
AATTTGGGAATTTAATAATAACAATTCATATTTAATACAAAATAATAAAAAAATAAAATTAAAAGATAAACCAGATCAATTAATTGAAAAAATAATTGAAAACTTCAAATTTGAAACACCAAATAATTTACCTAAAATTTGCTCACTAATTTCAGGGTATTTTTCGTATGACTCAATCAGATACATAGAAAAAATTCCTAATAAATGTAAAAATGATCTTAATTTACCAGATGTAAGACTTTTACGTCCCAGAATACTTGTTATTCATGACAACTTAAAAAAAGAGATATTTTTTATTAGTAATATTTTTAAAGATGAAAAGATAAAAAATTATAAGAAAAAATATGATGAAATCAAAACTGACTTATTTAAATTAATTATACAATCATCCATTAGGAATATTGAAAATAATTTAAATGTAAAAACCAAAAATATAAAAGTTAAATCAAATACATCTAAAAATAGGTTCTTAACCATGGTTAAAAAGGCCAAAAAATACATTAAATTAGGTGATATTTTTCAAGTTGTTTTAAGTCAAAGATTTGAGGCAAAACTAACAAAAAAACCAATAGATATTTATAAAAAACTTAGGGTAACAAATCCCTCACCTTTTATGTTTTTCTTTAACTTTAAAGACTTTCAAATTATTGGTGCTAGCCCAGAAATATTAGTTAGACTGAGAGATAATAATATTACTGTAAGACCAATAGCAGGAACAAGGCCAAGAGGAAAAACGCTTAAAGAAGATCGCTATTATGAAAAAGATCTCCTAAAAGACAAGAAGGAACTATCAGAACATTTAATGTTACTTGACTTGGGAAGAAATGATGCTGGAAAAGTTTCAAAAATTAATTCTGTTAAAGTCACAGAAAGTTTTATAATTGAAAGATATTCTCATGTAATGCACATTGTTTCGAATGTGGTTGGTAAATATAATAAGAAATTTTCTAAATTTAAATCACTTTTAGCTGGATTTCCAGCGGGTACTGTGTCAGGTGCACCTAAAATTAGAGCAATGGAAATAATAGATGAGCTAGAAACATCCAAAAGAAAAGTCTACGCAGGTGGAATTGGATATTTTTCGGCAAATGGTGAATTTGATACTTGCATAGCTTTAAGAACTGCAGTTGCAAAGAACAAAAAATTTTATGTTCAAGCAGGTGCAGGAATAGTTGCGGATAGTAAACCTAAAAATGAATACGAGGAGACAGTTAATAAAGCTAAAGCTTTAATTAATGCTTTACAATAATGAAAATATTATTAATAGATAATTACGATA
The DNA here is from genome assembly GCA_902559075.1 of uncultured Pelagibacteraceae bacterium. Classification (GTDB taxonomy): domain Bacteria; phylum Pseudomonadota; class Alphaproteobacteria; order Pelagibacterales; family Pelagibacteraceae; genus Pelagibacter. The sequence goes on from CACEGO010000023.1 coordinate 1,280, forward strand.
GTTTCACATTTAACCTGTATCACTATATTTCCTCTTTAAAAGCTAAAGTTGATGTTGTTAGAAATGATAAAATAAATTCAAAAGAAATAAAAAAAAAGAAATACAATAAAATAGTAATTTCACCTGGTCCAGGTAATCCAAATCAATCTGGAAACTGTATTAATATTTTAAAATCTTTACATAAAGAATTACCTTTTTTAGGAGTTTGTCTAGGCCATCAAATTATTGGTCAAGTTTTTGGTTCAAAGATTATCCAGGCTAGAAAACTAATGCATGGAAAAACAAGTAAAATAAAATCAAAAAAAATTGGTATCCTTAAAAATCTTCCAAGCACTTTTGAAGCTACCAGATATCATAGTTTGGTTATTGACAAAAAAACTCTATCTAGTGATCTAAAGATTACAGCAGAGACAGAGGATGGGGTGATAATGGGTGTTCAGCATAAAAAATTTAATATTCATGGTGTACAATTCCATCCTGAAAGTATTAAAACTAAATATGGGATGAAAATACTTAAAAACTTTATAAATTATTAAATTTATGGATCAAATTTTAGAAAAGCTAAAAAACAAGCAAAATTTAACTTTTGAAGAAAGTAAATCAGCTTTTGAAATATTAATGACTGGTAAAGCTACAGATGAACAAATTTTTAATTTTTTAACTCTTTTATCTGAAAAAGGTGAAATTTCTGAAGAAATAGCTGGAGGTGTTTTTGTATTAAGAGAAAAATCAAAAAGAGTAAATGTTAATGATTGTATTGATACCTGCGGAACAGGCGGCGATGGTATGAATACACTCAATATTTCAACAGCTTCTGCACTGCTTTTAGCAAGCATGGGCACAAAAGTAGCTAAACATGGAAATAAGGCTGTTTCTTCAAAATGTGGATCTGGAGATGTTTTGGAAGCTTTAAAAATTAAAATTGATTTAGAACCACAAGATATTGAAAAAGAAATTAATACTAATAATTTTGGTTTTATGTTTGCACCAAATTATCACAGCGCAATGAAATTTGTAGGACCTGTAAGAAAGAAAATTGGAAAAAGAACCATTTTTAATATGATTGGTCCATTAAGTAATCCAGCTCTTGTAGAAAGACAAGTTGTGGGTGTTTTTGATAAAAAATTATTAAAAATTTTTGCAGAAGGACTTAAAAATTTAAATTTAAAATTTGCTTGGATAGTTAATAGTGAAGATGGATTAGATGAAATATCCCCATATGCAAAAACTAATGTTATTCAATTAAAAGATGGTCAAATATCTGAAATTGAAATAGATCCACATGCAATAGGTGTTAATGCAGATAATTTTAAAAATTTAGTAGGTGATGATGCAAAATTCAATGCTGATAAGATGATTGAAATATTTAAAGGTGAAGATAATGATTTTTCAAAAGCAGTTTGTTTAAATGCTGCAGCAGGTTTAATTGTTGGAGAAAAATTTTATGACTTTTCTAAAGCTTACAATCATGCAAGAGAATTTATACTTTCTGGCAAATCTTTTTTACATCTAGAAAAAATTCAAAATGTCTGAAAATATACTTCAAAATATTATTAAAAAAAAAGAAATCAGAATTGCTGAGCTCAAAAAAAAGAAGCCTTTGGAAAGTATACCTATACATCCACCTGACTCTATGAATTATATTAATTTTAAAGAAGCAATTGAAAATAATATAAGGGGGAATAATTTTTCAATAATTGCTGAAATTAAAAAGGCGAGTCCATCTGCTGGAATATTAGTAGAAAATTATAAACCAGTAGATATTGCTAAAATATATTATAAGAATGGCGCAACATGTCTATCTGTTTTAACAGAAGAGGAATTTTTTTTAGGAAAATTATCCCATATTTATAAAATAAAATCTTTGAGTAACGCTATGGAGCCACCAAGCCTTAATAACATGCATATACCAATTTTATGTAAAGATTTTTTTATAGATATTTATCAAGTACATTTAGCTAAATATTACGGTGCCGATGCTATATTAATTATTTTAGCTGGTGTTTCAGAAAAACAAGCCAACGAATTGTATGAAGAGGCTCTTAAATTAAATATGTCAATAATCGTTGAAGTACACACAGTAGAAGAGGCAAAGAAAGCTTTGGAGTTTAAAGAAGCATTAATTGGAATAAATAATAGAAATTTAAAAACTTTAAAAACAGATATAAATACAACTTATGATATTTATAATGTTCTTAAAGAGCATAAAGGACCAATTATTTCTGAAAGTGGAATTAAAACTAAAGAGGAGTTACTTGAGTTGAACAACAAAACGAATATTAAAACTTTTTTAATTGGTGAATCACTTTTGAAAGATTTAAATAATAATTCTATTTTTTCAGTTCTTTAGTCGAATAATCCCCTATTTTATTAACTTTTTTTACCATTGTGAATTGTAGAGAACTTTTATAGAACATTGTTTGTACGATATTTGTTCTTATGCTAACAAAAAAACAAAAAAACCTACTTTTATTTATCAACAAAAAGTTGAGAAGTTCAGGTGTATCTCCTTCTTATGAAGAGATGAAACAGTCTCTTAATTTAAAATCTAAATCAGGTATTCACAGATTGATTAGTGCATTAGAGGAAAGAGGTTTTATTAAAAGATTAGCCCACAAAGCAAGAGCTTTAGAGGTAATTAAATTACCTGAAACAGCTTCTGCTAATGATATTTATAATAGCTTTTCACCTAGTGTTATTAAAGGTGGACTAGATGAGGAACAAACTACTTCAGATGAAGTAGAAGTGCCAGTCCTTGGAAAAATTGCTGCAGGAACGCCAGTTGAAGCAATACAAAATGAAGTTTCTAGAATTCCATTACCAAATAATTTAGAAAAAAATGGTGATTATTTTGGATTGAAAGTTCAGGGTGACTCAATGATAGATGCGGGTATTCATGAAGGTGATACAGTGATCATAAAAAGAACTGACACCGCTGATAATGGAAAAATTGTTGTTGCTTTGATAGATGAGCATGAAGCAATGTTAAAAAGAATTCGAAAAAAAGGCAAAGTTGTAGCGCTTGAAAGTGCAAATAGAAACTACGAAACTAAGATTTTTGGACCTGATAGAGTAAAAGTTCAAGGAGTTTTAGTATCTTTATATAGAAACTTCTAAAAAAATAGTCTAAACATCATTGATGTCAAAAATAGCAACTCGTTTTGCTCCATCGCCAACTGGAGCTCTTCATATTGGAGGGGTTAGAACCGCCCTTTTTAATTGGCTTTATTCTAAAAATCAAAAAGGAACTTTTCACTTAAGAATTGAAGATACTGACAAAGAGAGATCCAAAGAGGAACACAAAATACAAATTATTAAATCATTAAAGTGGATAGGGATTGAACATGATGGTGAAGAATATATTCAGTCACAAAAAATAGAAGATCACATTAAAATTGCTAATGAATTATTAAATAATGGCAATGCATATAAATGCTACTGTTCTGCAGAAGAGATTGAGGAGCAAAAAAAAAGGGCTAGGCAAAAAAAGATGCCTTATATTTATAATAGAAAATGGAGAGATGCTGACGAAAAAGATGCTCCCAAAGATATAAAACCGGTAATTAGATTTAAAAGTAAAATAGAAGGAAATTCTAAACTTAAAGATTTAGTTCAAGGAGATGTTGAAATTGAAAATAATACAATTGAAGACTTTATAATTTTAAGAAATGACGGAACTCCAACTTACAACTTATCTGCAACTGTTGACGATCATCAAATGGGAATGACTCACATAATCAGAGGTGATGATCACAAGATAAACACCTTTAAACAAATACAAATATACCAAGCAATGGATTGGGATGTTCCAGAATTTGCGCATATTCCATTAATTCATACTATTGAAGGTAAAAAGCTTTCAAAAAGAGATAATGCCTCAACTTTGGATGATTACTCAAAAATTGGCATAATGCCTGATGCATTAAGAAATTATCTACTTAGACTAGGATGGTCATATCAAGATAAAGAAATATTTACTTTAGAAGAAAGCATTGAACACTTTAATTTAGAAGGTATTGGTAAATCGCCATCAAAACTAGATATGAGTAGAATATTATCAATGAATGAGCACTATATAAAAACAATCGATGAGAACGATCTTTTCATAAATTTAGAGAAATATTGCGAAATTTTTAAAGAAAAAATTAATCCTGAAAAAGGAGAAAAAATTAAATCTTCATTATCTTTTTTAAAAAATAAAGCAAAAACTTTAGAGGATATATTTAATAACTCAAAATACATCATAATTGATGACGTGGAGTTTAATGAAGATGATTTAAAATTAATAGATGATAAGTCAAAAAAAATAATTAGTGAATTTCAAAATAAAATTAAATCATTGGAAATATTAACTAGAGAAAATCTAGAGCCAATCGTTAATAATCTAATTAAAAACCATGAAACAAATTTTAAAGGCGTAGGTCAACCTTTGAGAGTAGCTCTAACAGGTTCTAAGTTTGGACCAGGCCTATATGATATTGTTATGTCACTGGGAAAAATTGATGTTGAAAAAAGACTAGGAAAGATACTTAAGTAGAACTGAACTTGCTTCATCTGCAGATGAGGTTTTAGATCTAATACCATCTAAAGTCTTAGAGCAATCATTTAATTGTTTCCGTATTAATTCAGGATTTTTCAAAAAATAAATTACAGATTTATATATCTCACTAGCATTACATTCGTTCTGCAATAACTCTGGAATAACTTCACGGTCATTAATTATATTTATAATGTTTGCAAATTTTACATTAACTAACATTTTAAAAATCATAAAATTAATAAAATTTAGCTTATAAATTATAATTGAAGGTATATTAAAATTACAAATTTGTAATGATACAGTTCCAGATTTTGATACTGCAAAAACAGAATTAGATAATATTTTGTATTTAATATTTTCCTCAGAAGCGACATCTAAATTATCAATATTTGATTGTTTTACTTTCTCTAAAATAAAATTTTTATTTTCCTCGGTTGCATGAAAATAAAAAAAATAATCTTCATGCCTTTTGTTCATAAGTTTTATAAAATCAATTAATATTGGAAGCAAAACATTGGTTTCAGATTTTCTGCTACCTGGAAATAAAGAAATGATTTTTTTATCTTTGGGAAGAATATTTTCAATTATAGTTTCAGTATTTTGACTATTTTCAATTAGCGGATGTCCAACGAAAGTATTACTAATATTTTCATCATCAAAATATTTTTTTTCAAAATTGAATAATAAAATCATATGATCAACAAAATTTTTAATTTTTTTGACTCTATTTTTTCGCCATACCCAGACTTGTGGTGCAACATAGTGAATTATTTTTATATTTTGATTAATTTTTTTAACTCTTTCAGCAACTCTCAAAGTAAAATCTGGACTATCTACACTAAATAAAATATCAGGATTGAATTTTAAAATTTCATCTACTGTTTTGTTAATTTTTGCTCTAATTTTAAAAATGTTAAACAAAACACTAGTGAAACCAAGATATGTAATTTCCTTTAAATCAAAAATAGTATTAATTCCTAAATTCTTTAAATGACTTCCACCAACAGATAAATATTCAATTTCACTATTTTTCAATTTTAATCTTGAGATAACTGTTGAAGCAAGTTTATCACCTGAGGGTTCACCTGTGAGTATAAAGATTTTTTTCATATAATATTAATAAAAATTTTATTTTTATTAGCAAAATTAATTACTTTTTTTTTATCTAAAAAAACATTTCTTTTAGATTTCAATACAATGCCTCTTAAACCATATTTTTTAATATCTTTTAAAGTTTGAAGACCAATTGTTGGTAAATCCATTCTTATATCTTGTTTTTTTTTAGGTAATTTAATCAAAATTCCATTTGAATTTTTCTTCAATTTAGACAGCATTTTTTTTGTACCCTCTCTACCTTCCAAGGCAATAATTTTACCATCTGCAATAACCAATGCTTGAATATGATCTAAATTATTTAATTTTTTAAAGTAGAGTTTGCCTTTATTTATAGAAATAATATCTTTTTTAGAGGGTTTTGCTTTTGAATAATTTCCTTTTTTTAATGACAGTTCAGGATTAAAGAATGTGGAGCTAATTACTTTAATTCCTTCATTTGATAAAATGTTTATTATAGATTTAATTATAGCAGCGTCACCTAGTTTAGACGCTTTAATTACAGTTGGCATATAATAAATACCTTTTAGATCCAATTTTAAGGATGAAAAATTTGGTTTATCAATTTTGCCAGCAAATAAAACTTTCTTAGATTTCTTTTCTTTTATTAAATTTATTATTTCTCCAAATTTTCCTATACTTATTCTGTGTGAGTTTATATCTTTTTTGAACTTATTGTGTTTAGAAAAATCAATAATAAAATATTTTTTATTTAAATTCTTAATTTTTTTAAGAACTAATTCAGAAAAATCTGTATCTCCTAAAAATAATCCAATCATTTTACCTAGAGAAAGGTGTGCAAATGGGTCTTTTCTTATCCTTTTCTATAAAATTAACAACTTCCATAACAAGTTTATTTTCTTTTAATTCATTTGATAAATTATTTAAATTCTCTGTTAAATTCTCATTTTTAAATATTTCTTTATAAGCTTCACTGAGGCTCATTATTTCTTTATTGGGAATATTTTTCCTCCTTAAACCTATCAAATTTAAACCTTGTAAAACACTTCTATTTCCATGAACTATACCGTAAGGTATAACGTCTCTAACAACGCCACACATACCACCTATCATCGCAAATTTTCCCACTCTAGTAAATTGCTGTACAGCTGAGTTTCCACCTATTATAGCATTATCATCAACATGCGCATGACCTCCTAGTGGTACATTGTTTGCTAAAATTACATTGTCACCAACCGAACAATCATGTGCAATATGAGCTGAAACCATGAACAAACAGTTATTACCGACTTTAGTTATTCCACCACCACCCTCGGTTCCAGGATTTATAGTAACATACTCTCTTATTTTATTATCATTTCCTATTTCTAATTTAGTTTCTTCACCTTTAAATTTTAGATCTTGAGGATCATTTCCAATAGAAGCAAATGGATAAATTTTATTGTTTAATCCAATTTTAGTATCGCCAGTAATATTTACATGTGATTGTACTATTGTACCTTCACCGATTTCTACATTTGGTCCGATAACTGAGTAAGGACCAATTTTAACATTAACTGATATTTTTGCATTGGGATCAATTATTGCTGTTTTATCTATCATTTTTTTTCTTTCAAAAATTCTCTTATATTTTTTGCAGGATAACCCATAACTTTTGTGTTATCAGGAATATCTCTAATTACTCCTGAGCCCCCACCTATTTCAACATTGTTTCCAATTTTAAGATGGCCCGAGACTCCAGCTTGTCCACCAATTTTTACATTTTTACCAATTACCGAGCTACCTGCTATTCCTACCTGGCCAGCTATTATAGAATTTTCTCCAATTTTAACATTGTGAGCAATATGGATCTGGTTATCTAAATAAGTATTCTTTCCAATAACTGTATTAGACATTGACCCTCTATCTATTGTAGATCCGCAACCGATTTCACAGTTATCTTCGATTAAAACTATACCTATATGTGGGTATCTTATATTTTTGCTATTATTCGGAAAAAAACCAAAACCGTGTTTACCAATTACACAATTATCTAAAATTTTAACATTATTATTTACTACTGTATTTCTAATTATTGTATTAGACCCTACAGAACAATTATTTCCAATCAAAACATTCTTTTCAATTATAGAATTATGACCAATGGAGCAATTTAATCCAATTGATACATTGCTTCCTATCAAAACATTTTTTCCACATCGTACTTTATTTTTAAAATTTGTTTCATCAATATTAATTGCAGTATCATCAAAATCATCATTAACGGCGTCTGGATAAAATTTTGAGGTAACTTTTGATGTGGCAACTAAAACATTTTCTACAATAATAGGTACACAACTTTTTGGTAAAATATGTTTTAAAGAATTGGTAGTTATACAAAAAGATGCTTTAGTATTTTTTGCAACTTCACTATATTTTTTTGAATGAAAAAAAGTAATTTCAGTGTCATTTGCATTAACTAAATCCTTTATATCTAAAACATCATTATCAAAATTATCTTCACTAAATTTTAAATTTAAAGATTTAAAAATTTCTGAAATTTTAAATGGTGAATAATTTTTATAAAAAGGATTAGACATAATTATTGCTTTTAGCAGAGCAATTAAACGAACGTTATCAAGAATTATTGCTGTTTATTTCTTATCGACAATTGTAGCTGACCAAATAGCATCAGCCATTTTAATTTCGTTAACAAATGCTTCACCTTTATATTTCCATACTCTACCATGAGATCTAATAGCTTCAATTTTTAAAATTAATTTACAATCAGGTATTACCGGGTTTCTGAAACGAGCTTTTTCTACACCCATTAAAAAAACTAACTTATTTTCATAAGTGGATTTATCTAAACCGTGAGCGGTGAGAGCAGCTGCAGCTTGACCAAAAGATTCAACTATTAATACTCCTGGCATTACTGGTTGATCTGGAAAATGACCTTGTACAAAAAAACTATCTTTCTTA
>CACEGO010000024.1 GCA_902559075.1 uncultured Pelagibacteraceae bacterium
AAATTATTTGATTTTTCTTGCTTCTGTGTCGAAACTTAAAATCCTTGAAGCTTCGATTAATTATCATTTGAAATAGTTTTTAACTCTGTCAATAGTTTTTTGGTTTAACTGTACTTGATATTTTTTTGTTAGCAATTCATCATAGGCTGTCAGAATACTCTTTCTTGTATTAGTAAATTCACTATTTACAAAATTTTTATAATCTTCATCTTGTTTGTTAAACGAATTTTTGTTTGATCCTGTTATTTTCACCATATAAATTTTATTTGCATTATCATTAACTAAAGAAAACGAATTTATAGGTAATGCATATAGCATTTTTACAGATTGAGTTTCGAAGAGTTTATCGTCATTAATTGAATTTATAGATCCAAATTCTTTGTTAGATGATCCTAATTCATTAAACCTAGTGTTATCAAATTTTTTACTTTGAATTTCTTCAATTATATCTCTATTAAAATCAAATTTACCAGTCTGATATACTAATTCTCTTATTTTTGAATTTATTTTTTCATTACTTAAGTCTGGATCTTTATCATATTCTTTATCAATATTATAAAGTAGGAAATTGTCTCCACTTTCTATCAAATCTAATTTTGAAGATTTTTTTGAATAAATTAAATTTTCATATTCTTGCTCATCATTACCAGGAGCGAATTCATTAATTTCAATAATATCAACATTTATATTTTGTACCAAAGAATTAAATGTATCACCCTGAGAAATTTGATTTTCAATTTTATCTATTTCATTAAAAAAATCTTGATTAAATTCATCTATGCCAATTAAATTTTTAGGATTTAAAATTACATACTTAAAGTCAATATGTTCTCTTTTTAATTGATCCTTATTTTCCCCTATAAATTTTTCTATATCAATCTGTGTGTATTCTTCTTTACTTTTATAAATATTTTCCATGTCAAAATATTCAATATTCAAAGTTTTATTATTTTCCTCAAATTTTTTATCGATTAAAAAATTTGGAGTGATTGTTCCTGCACCAATAAAATCAAATAAATGTTTCTGCAACTCTCTATTTTTTAATTTTATTTCAAACATAGGAGCCGACATATTGTTTGAGAGTAAAAATTTTTCGTACTTTATCCTCTGAAAGACACCTTTATCATCTTGAAAGTTTTTATTTTCTTTTATTGTTTTTAAAATTGTTCTTTCATTAATTGTAATATTGAAATCTTTAACCTCTAAATCAATCAGAGTTGTTGATATTAGTCCTGACAATAATTCTTCTATTATATTATTATCCAAATTACTTCTAATTGCATCTGCTGAAATTCCACTTTGATTAACATAGTCCATAAAATCTTGAGTAGTTACATTAGTTTTATTTATCTTTGCAATGTTGTTTTGATTGTTAGTGCTAAATCCTCCACCGAAACCTCCAAAACCAAAAGCAATAATAATTATTACAATTAAAACTAATCCACCAAATTGTTTCCAGCCTAAGTTTTTAAGTTTTTCAATCATAGTGTTATAAATTTATTGATCTGTAAAAAACAAATCTATAGATTAAAAAGTCAATTATGACAAATAAATATATGTATTTTATCGCTAATTGGAAAATGTTTGGTGATTTAACAACTCTAAATTCTCTTGATAAAGTTATAAAATTTTCGAAAAATATTAAAAAGAATAAGATTAAATTAATTTATTGTCCACCTAGTACTCTAATTCGTCCATTATCAAAAAGATTGAAGAAAACCAAAATAGAAGTTGGGGCTCAAAATTGTCACCACAGCTATGACACTGGAGCTTACACTGGTCAAGTAAATTCTAGAATGCTTAAAGGTGTTGGTGCAAAATATGTAATAATTGGTCACTCAGAAAATAGACAATTAGGTGATAACGATAAGTTGATCAATTTAAAAATTAAAAGCGCAACAAGAGCAGGCTTGAAAGTTATTTTTTGTATTGGTGAAACTTTTGAACAAAAAAAGAATAAAAAAACCAATCATATTTTAGCAAATCAAATAAAAAATGGATTAGAATCAATAAAGAATAAGTCAAATATAATTGTAGCATACGAGCCTGTATGGTCCATAGGATCTGGTCTAATACCAAAATCTGATGAGTTAATAAAATCAATTGCATATATAAAAAGTAAATTAGGCAATAAATCTATAAAAATATTATACGGTGGATCAGTAAACAGTAATAACGTCGATAAATTAAAAATTATTACTGGAATAGATGGATTTTTAATAGGTGGCGCCTCACAAAATTCGAATAAATTTATTGATATAATTAAAAAAACCATTAATTAAACCTCCATGGAAACTTTGCTACTTGTAATAAACATCATACTTGCTGTAATTCTGGTTTTATTAGTCTTGTTTCAGAAATCTGAAGGTGGTGCACTTGGTATTGGTGTTTCACAGGAAAACTTTATGTTATCTAGATCAGCCGGAAGTTTTATGACTAAAGCTACAGCGATCGTAGCAACATTGTTTATTATTTGTAGTTTAGCTCTAACAATAATTTCAAGAGCAGAACTAACACCAACAAGCTCAGTTTTAGATACTGTTGAGGAAAAAACTGAAGATACACCTGCAATTCCAGAAAATAATTAATTAATTAATTCTTTCCAATTTGTTTTTTATTCGCTATAAGATACTTCCATGGCGCGATATATTTTTGTCACCGGCGGCGTGGTTTCTTCTCTAGGTAAAGGTCTCTCATCAGCATCACTAGCTTACTTGTTACAATCTAGAGGATATAAAGTTAGGTTAAGGAAATTAGATCCATATTTGAATGTTGATCCTGGAACAATGAGCCCATTTCAACATGGTGAAGTTTATGTTACGGATGATGGAGCGGAAACAGATTTAGATCTCGGTCATTATGAAAGATTTTCAGGTGTATCCGCAAAAAAATCTGACAATATCACAACAGGAAAAATTTATAATGATGTACTTAGAAAAGAGAGAAAAGGTGAATATTTAGGTAAAACAGTACAAGTAATTCCTCATATAACAGATCGTATAAAACAATTTATTAAAAACGATTCATCTAAAGAAGATTTTGTAATTTGTGAAATTGGTGGCATAGTTGGAGACATTGAAAGTTTACCATTCATAGAAGCAATAAGACAATTTGCAAATGATGTTGGTAAAAAAAATGCGTTGTTTATTCATTTAACTTTAGTACCGTATTTAAAAGCTTCAGATGAAATTAAAACTAAACCAACCCAGCACTCAGTAAAAGAGTTGAGAAGTATTGGTATCCAGCCAGATATAATAATTTGTAGATCAGAACGACCTATCCCTTTGGAGCATAGAAAGAAAATTTCATTGTTTTGTAATGTGGATATTAAAAATGTTATAGAAACAGTTGATGTAAAAACTATTTATGAGGCACCAATTAGTTTTTTTAGAGAAAAACTAGATATTCAAGTTTTAAATTATTTTAAATTAAAATCCAAAAAACCAGTAAATTTAAAACCATGGAAAAAAATAAAAAAAATTATTTTACAAAATAAAAAATATGTAAATATAGCAATCATTGGAAAGTATGTAGAGTTAAAAGATGCTTATAAATCCCTAGATGAGGCATTAACTCATGGAGGTATTGATAATAATATTAAAGTAAATTTAGTAAGAATTGACTCAGAAAAATTAAAAGTTTCTGAAATTAAGAAAAAACTAAAAGATATTTCTGGTATTTTGATACCTGGTGGATTTGGGAAAAGAGGCACAGATGGAAAAATTGAGGCAATAAAACATGCCAGACAAAATAAAATTCCTTTCCTTGGAATTTGTTATGGAATGCAAATGGCAATAATTGAATTTGCAAGAAATCAGTTAAACTTAAAAAAGGCGACATCAAGTGAATTTGATAAAAAGGGTTTACCAATAATTGGTTTGATTAATGAATGGACAAAAGATGGTAAAAAAATCAAGGGTACAGATAAAGATTTAGGTGGCACAATGAGACTTGGTTCATATGATGCTAAACTTAAAGAAAATTCACAGATTAGAAAAATATATAAATCTAAATTAATCAAAGAAAGACACAGACATAGGTATGAAGTTAACATTGCCTATAAAGATAAATTTGAAAAAAAGGGCATGATTTTTTCAGGTTTATCTCCAGATAATAAGCTTCCAGAGATTGTTGAATTAAAAAATCATCCATGGTTTATTGGTGTTCAATTTCATCCAGAATTTAAATCTAGACCTTTGTCACCTCATCCTTTATTCTCATCATTTATCAAGGCAGCAAAAAATCGTAAATGAGCAGCATCAAAGTAAATTGTGGAAATATAGAAATTTCAAATGATAATAAAATTTGTATTATTGCTGGACCTTGCCAACTTGAGACTGAGCAACATGCAATGGATATGGCAGGCAAAATTTTGGAAATTACAAAAAAATTTGGACTTGGATTTATTTATAAAACTTCCTTTGATAAAGCGAATAGAACAAGTTTAAAAGGTACAAGAGGTGCAGGTCTTGAAGCTTCATTACCAGTTTTTGACAAAATTAAAAAAGAATTAAATATTCCGATTTTAACTGATATTCATAACGCTGATCAATGTTCTGTTGTAGCTGATCATGTAGATGTTTTACAAATACCAGCTTTTTTATGTAGGCAAACTGACCTGTTAATAGCTGCAGCAAAAACAAATAAAATTATTAATGTAAAAAAGGGTCAGTTCTTAGCACCATGGGACATGGTCAATGTTACTAAAAAAATTTCAGACTCTGGAAATAAAAAAATTTTAGTTACTGAGAGAGGTGCTAGTTTTGGTTACAATACTTTAGTTTCAGACATGAGATCGTTGCCAATTATGGCTAAGAATGGTTATCCAGTTATTTTTGATGCAACACATTCAGTTCAACAACCTGGTGGTCAGGGAGAATCTTCAGGTGGACAAAGAGAATTTGTAGAATATTTGGCTAGAGCGGCTGTAGCCGTTGGAGTGGCTGGAGTATTTATTGAAACCCATGAAGATCCTGACAATGCACCTTCAGATGGACCTAACATGGTACCATTGAATAAATTAGAGAATCTATTAAAACAATTACACGATATAGATAATCTTATTAAAAAATAGTGAGTAAAATTATTAAAGTAAAAGCACGTCAAGTTTTTGACAGTAGGGGAAATCCAACTGTTGAGGCAGAAGTTTATATAAAAAATAATAGTGCTTCTGCTATTTGTCCTTCTGGTGCCTCTACAGGTACTTTTGAGGCTTTTGAAAAAAGAGATAAGAATAACAAAAGGTATCTAGGAAAAAGTGTTTTAAATGCTGTTAATTTAGTAAATACTAAAATCTCAAAAAAATTAAAAGGACAGAGTATCCACAACCAAGAAAGAATTGATGCTTTGTTAATTAACTTGGATGGGACAAGACAAAAAACTAACTTAGGAGCTAATGCGATGTTAGCTGTTTCTATGGCTGTTAAAAAATTGTCTGCTAAAGCAAAAAAATTACCTTTGTATAAAACTTTTTCTCAAAAAAATAACTTTCAATTACCTTATCCATTAATGAACATTATTAATGGTGGAGCGCATGCAAATAATGGTCTTAGAATTCAAGAATTTATGATCAGACCTGATCGAGCAAAAAGTTTTTCTGAAGCGATGCGGATTTGTTTTGTTGTCATTAAAAACTTAAGTAAATTAATTAAAGATAAAGGTTTATCAACTTCAGTAGGTGACGAAGGTGGGTTTGCACCCATGATCAGTAGTAATAATCAAGCTTTAGATTTAATTGTGAGTGCAATAAAAAAATCAGGATTTATAAATGGAAAAGATGTTTCTATCTGCCTAGATGTGGCTGCTAACGAATTATATAAAAAGTATAAATACTCTATTCATTCAAAAAGTTATATTTCAGTTGATAAATCCATTAAAGAATATCAAAAAATTATTAAAAAATATAAAATCAGATCTATTGAAGATCCATTTGCTGAAAATGATTGGTTGGCATGGAATAAATTAATGAAATCAATAAAAAAAGTTCAAATCGTAGGAGATGACTTGTATGTAACAAATCTTGAGAGATTAAAAAAAGGTTTCTTAAATATTTCCTCTAATTCTATCTTAATTAAGCTAAATCAAATTGGTACCGTTTCAGAAACCTTAGATGTAATTAAATTTGCTCAAACCATTGGATATAAAACAATCATATCTCACAGATCAGGTGATAGTGAGGATACGTTTATTGCTGATTTAGCAGTAGGCACTAATTCAAATCAAATTAAGACTGGATCTTTAGCTAGATCTGAAAGGGTTGCAAAATATAATCAATTAATCCGTATTGAAGAAGAACTTGGAAAAAAAGTGAGGATGAATAAGATCAATTAATGCTTCGATTAATAAAAAGAAATTATTTTTTATTAATATCAGTTTTTCTTATTTTTTATTTTGGTTTTAACTTATTATCTGGAGAAAGAGGTCTTTTTTCGTATATAGAAAAAAAGGAACTTTTGTCTAACTTGAAAAAAGAAGAATTAACCCTAACTAGTAAGATAGAAGATATGGATCATAAAAATTCACTTTTAAGCACTAATTTGGATCTCGATTATATTGAGACTTTAATTAGAGAACGATTTTTGTTTGGTAAAAAAAATGAGACTATTTATATAATTAAAAAAGATGAAAAGTAGACATCCAGAAAAAGAAAACAAACCAATTAATCCAATTAAAAAAAAACCTGAATGGATTAGATCAAAACTTACAAATAGTAAGGAATTCTTTTTAACCAAAACAATAGTAAATAATAATAATCTTGTAACTGTTTGCCAGGAAGCAAACTGCCCGAATATAACTGAATGTTGGAGTAAGCGACATGCAACTTTTATGATTATGGGAGACACTTGTACAAGAGCTTGTGCTTTTTGTGATGTTAAAACTGGTGTACCAGGAAAATTAGATCAACTTGAACCTGTTAAGATTGCAGAAGCGGTAAAAAAATTAAATTTAAAACATGTTGTGATTACTTCAGTGGATAGAGATGATTTAGATGATGGTGGATCAGAACATTTTTTTGAAGTGATTAACCAAACTAGAAAATCAAACCCAAATACAACTATTGAAGTTCTCACACCTGATTTTTTAAGAAAAGGAGATGCTTATAAAAAAGTTTTAAATGCTAAACCTGACGTTTTTAATCATAATATTGAAACTGTCCCTAGTCTTTATTTAAAAGTTCGACCAGGATCTAGATACTTTGCATCATTAGAACTTTTGAAAAATGCAAAAAAAGTTAATAAAAATATTTTTACTAAATCAGGAATAATGGTTGGCTTAGGAGAGACAAGAGACGAAATTTTACAAGTCATGGATGATTTAAGAGCTGCAGAAGTTGATTTCATAACGATTGGTCAATATTTACAACCATCAACAAAACATTATCCATTAGATCGATATTACACGCCAAAAGAATTTGAAGATTTTGGGACAATAGCAAAAGCTAAAGGATTTTTGTTAGTATCTTCATCCCCTTTAACTAGGTCTTCATATCATGCAGATGAAGATTTTGCGAAACTTCAACAAAACAGATTAAAAAATAATTAATGCCAAAAGCATCAGTTAAGCGATTAATTGATAACAGAAAAGATAAGCTAATTGAGTTTGTTTTAGATATAGAAAAATACCCAGAATTTATCCCTTTCTGTGATAACTCAAAAGTTTATGAGAGAAGTGATAACGGCGATACAATAAATATAATAGCAGATCTTACAATAGGCAAGGGGCCGTTTAAGGATACATTTAAAAGTGACGTTAAATTATATAAAAAAAATGATCATATTCATGTGGTTAATTTAGGTGGACCATTAAATCATTTAGAAAATAATTGGAAATTTACTGAGGTAGGAAATGATACAGACGGTTACAAAACAGAAGTTTTATTTGATATTGATTTTGAAATTGAAAATAAGTTTTTAAATATTTTAATGACCAAATCTTTTCAATTTGGTTTGGAAAAGATAGCAGACGCGTTTCAAAAAAGAGCTGAAAGTATTAAATAATTTTACTGATTATCTTAATTACGTTACGAACAGTTAATTTTTGAATTGAATTACGATTTTTTGATTTAAATTTATTTTCTTTTATAAGCAGAGTTTTACCTTTTTTGACTCCAATATAAACAAGACCAACTGGTTTTTCTTTTGACCCACCTCCTGGTCCAGCAATCCCTGTTATGGAGACGTTGATTTTACTCTTTGAAATTTTAGATAATTTTTGAACCATTGCCTTACAGCACTCATGGCTTACAGCACCATATTTTTCAATAATATTTTTATTTACTTTTAATAGCTTAATTTTTGCTTGGTTAGAGTAGGTTGTTAGACCCATTTGAAAGTACTTCGATGAATTAGCTAATTTAGTTAAATTATAAGCTAATAATCCACCTGTACAAGACTCAGCTACAGATATAGTTAATTTTTTTTTAATTAAATTTTTATGAAGTGATTGAATGCTCATTAGAATTTAAGACTTATTAAGAAAATTAATATCATTGAATATAATCCAGCCATTATATCATCCATAATTATTCCAAAATAGTTTTTATGATTTTTGTCAAAGTAACTTACTGGAAATGGTTTTAAAATGTCAAAAAATCTAAAAAATAAAAAAGATAAAATATAGTAAATCTCGATAGATATATTTATTTGATTAGTTTGATCTAAATACAATAATAATATTAATGGCATAGATTGTCCTAAAACTTCATCTATTACAATTTGTCTTGGATCTTTATTTTCAAATTCAGATTCTGAATCTTTTACAGCATAAAAAGAGTAAAAGAACAGAAATGTAAAAAAAATTATTGAAAATTTAAGGTCTGTATACCCAAGAACTTCATAGGCTATATAAATGAAAATAGCTGTTACAGCTGAAGCAACTGTCCCGGGAATTTTGGTTAAATATCCATACCCAAAAAAAGTAGACAGTAATACATTTATTTTTTTCATTCAGATATCGAGCAAATGACTTCACAAGCTATTGCTTTTTCCTTTCCAATTAAACCTAGTTTTTCAACAGTTTTACCCTTTAAATTTATTAAATTTTTATCAAGATTTAATAGATTAGATAATGATTTCACTATTTTGTCTCTATACTTTGAGACCTTTGGTTGTTCACATATTAGATTTATATCTAGATTGTTTATATAAAAATTATTACTCTCCAGAATTTTAAGAATGGGTTTTAGCATCTTAGGTGATCTTATATTTTTAAATCTATTTGAGTTATCTGGAAAAAAAGTTCCAATATCTTTTTTTCTTAAAGCGCCCAAAATAGAGTCTATTACCGAATGAAGAATTACATCTCCATCAGAATGACCCTTGAGTCCCGAATGGAAAGGAATTTTTATTCCCCCTAAATAAAGTTTTTTATTTTTTACCAATGTGTGTATATCAAAACCGATGCCATAAAATATTTTTTTTAATTCAATATCTTCTTTAAATGTAATTTTATTATTAAAATTTTCTCCCCTAATAAATTTTACTTTTTTATTATTCTCAATAAATAAAGTTGCTTCATCAGTAATTATATTTTTCTCTTTAATTGATAGGTCATATAAATCTTTAAATCTAAAAGCTTGTGGGGTTTGCGTTAAAATAGAATTTTTTCGATTTAAATTAAAAAGTTGATTTTTAATTTTATATTTTATTGAATCTTTAGATTTTATAGCTGGTACTACAGCTTTATATTTTTTTAGAAATTTAATTAAAGTTTTAAGAAGTTTTAATGTAAAATTTGGTCGAGCAGCATCGTGAATTAAAACATTTGTTGGTTTAAATTT
>CACEGO010000025.1 GCA_902559075.1 uncultured Pelagibacteraceae bacterium
CAAGAATGTTTAAGTATTAGTGAAAATCTATTGAAAAAATTGAAATAAATTTTCTTGAAATTTAATTTTTTAATTATAAATTATCGTTGCCAGATAAACGACTTATCGCTTTAATTAATTAAAGAGGAAAGTCCGGGCTCTACAAGGACACAGTGCCAGGTAATTCCTGGCGGGGGAAACCCTAGGGACAGTGCCACAGAAAATAAACCGCCATAACATGGCAAGGGTGAAAAGGTGTGGTAAGAGCACACCGGTTCTATTGGTAACAATGAACGCTGGAAAACCCCACTGGGAGCAAGACTAAGTAGAGATGATATTGTTGAAAAACTAAAAGCTGTCCTTGGCTAGTCATCAGGGTTAGTTGCTTGAGCTTAGGAGCGATCCTAAGCCTAGACAAATGATAAGTTTAAATGACAGAACCCGGCTTACAGTTTATCTGGCGCTTCAAATTAAAAAACATAATATAATTAGAATACTGTTGTAGCCAAAAATATAAATTTAAATATAGTTTGATTAAACATTCTCATTATTTCCATATAAATATAAAGAAAGAAACCACTCACTCTTATTAATCATATCTAATTTTGCTTTATAAATTGAGTTTAATTAAGCTTCATTCAAAGTTTGACTATTAATTTAAATACCCATATATTCCCATATATTCCCAATTATGGAATTTATGAAATTAGAAATATATGTTTTTATCTACTTACGAGAACAAATTAGACAAAAAAGGGAGAGTGTCTGTGCCTGCTAGTTTTAGGTCTCACTTATCAAACTTAGGTTACAATGGAATTATTTGTTATCCATCTTTTAATAATTCATCAATAGAGGCATGTTCTCAAGATAGGATTGAGAAAATTTCCTCAGCAATAGATTCATTAAATCCATTTGAAGAAAAAAGAGACTATTTTGCAACGTCTATTTTAGCAGAAAGTATAAATTTACAGTTTGATAGTGAGGGAAGAATTTCACTATCTTCTAAATTACTAAAACATGCAAAAATAAAAAATAGTATGTTGTTTGTTGGTCAAGGACAAACATTTCAAATATGGGAACCAACAGCATTTGAAAAATTTAAGATAACAGCAAGAAAAAAAGCAAATATTAATCGAGCTAATCTTAAATGGGAGCTTCAATCAAATAAACAATAGGGGAAATAAGATGACAATTAACTTTAAAGCACCAGAGATAAAAGAGTTACAGCCGAGACTGCTAGTTTTAGGAGTTGGTGGAGCTGGCGGAAATGCAATTAATGAAATGATAGAAAATAATCTACAAGGAGTAGAATTTATTGCAGTAAACACTGATGCTCAAGATTTGAAGCTAAGTAAAGCAAAAACAAGAATTCAAATAGGATTAAATTTAACAAAAGGATTAGGAGCAGGCGCAAAACTTGATATAGGTCAGGCAGCTGCTGACGAGTCTTTAAATGATATTGTAAACACACTTCAAGGTGCAAATATGGTTTTTATTGCAGCAGGAATGGGTGGTGGAACGGGTACTGGTGCTGCTCACGTCATCGCAAGAGCTGCTAAAGAATTGAATATCTTAACTGTAGGCGTTGTGACTCTTCCATTTTTATATGAAGGCCCTTCTAGAATGAGAAGAGCACAACAAGGTTTGGAAGAATTAAGAAAGCATGTAGATACTATTATAGTTATTCCAAATCAAAATTTATTCAAAATAGCAAATGAACAAACTACTTTTGAAGAGTCATTTAATCTTTCAAATAATGTTTTAATGCATGGAGTTCAAAGTGTTACAGATTTAATGGTTAGACCTGGTATTATTAATTTAGATTTTGCAGATGTTGAAACAGTTATGGCATCTATGGGTAAAGCCATGATGGGAACTGGAGAGGCTGAAGGTGAAGGTCGTGCAATGCAAGCTGCAGAAATGGCAATTAATAATCCTTTAATAGATGATTATACTTTAAAAGGAGCAAGAGGTCTTTTAGTTAACATAACAGGTGGAAAAGACCTCAAACTTTTTGAAGTTGATGAAGTAGTTAATAAAATAAGATCAGAAGTAGACTCTGAAGCTGAGGTGATAATTGGTGCAATTACAGATGCTGAACTTGATGGTAAAATTAGAGTTTCAATTGTTGCAACTTCACTTGATGGTCAGCAACCAGAGTCTAAATCAGTTGTGAATATGGTTCATAGAATTCATAATCGTAACCCAGGTTACTCTGATTTTTCAAACATTGGATCATCTGCGTCTTTTAATTTTTCAAATAACGCAGCCTCTAATCCAATCTCTCATGGTGCAAATGCTTTAAAGCTTGAAAATGAAATTATTCAAGATCAACAAACTGAAAGCTCCCATAATCAAATGATGACTGAGGAGATAGTACAAACTAATAGCACAGAAAGTGAGAGTATTGTTGAGGACGGTTCAGTTAATGAAATGGAAAAATCCTTTACTCAAGAGGCTACGGAGGAGACTTATGATGAAATTCATGAAACTAATAGTCAGGAAGAAGTTTCGAATGATTTAAAGGAATTTGGAGTAGATTCTAACTCACCAGATTTGTTTAGTTCAGAGAATGAAAATCCAAGTCCTGAAGACCTGCTGTCTACAAATGAAGAAGATGAGGATGATCTAGAGATACCCGCATTCTTAAGAAGACAAAAAAATTAATGGTCTTCCAAGAAATAAATGGACGCCACCATAGTACCAAAAGTGCAAAAACATTATCCGGTACTGCTAAAAGAAATTATTAGCGTTATTTCCCCTCAACATGGTGGCACATTTATTGATTGTACCTTTGGTCAAGGTGGTTATTCCAAAAAAATTTTAGATTTTAAAAATACAAAAGTAATAGCTATTGATAGAGACATAGAGAGTGAAAAAATTGCCAATCAATTAAAAGAAAACTTTGAAGATAGATTTATTTTTAAAAATATAAAATTTAGTCAATTAAATAATTTAAAGCTCAAAAATGAAAATATAAGAGGTGTAATTTTTGATCTTGGTTACTCTTATACTCAAATAAAAGATCCAAAAAAAGGATTATCATTCGATGCCAGCGGTAAATTAAATATGCAGTTAGGATTAAATAGTTATTCAGCAGAAGATGTAATCAACAAACTCGATGAAAAAGAATTAGAAAAAATTTTTAAATTTTTTGGAGATGAAAAAGAGGCAAAATTTATTGTACGAAATATCATAAAAGAAAGATCTAAAAATCAAATTGATATTAAATCTTTAGTTGAAATTATTGATAAATCAAAAAAAAGAAAAAATTTTAAAGTTCATAATGCGACCAAGATTTTTCAGGCACTTAGAATATTTGTAAATAAAGAAATAAGTGAGCTAATTTTTGGACTTATTAATGCCACTAAAGTTTTAAAAAAAGGTGGTGTTTTGGGGGTAGTTACATTTCACTCTTTAGAGGATAAAATAGTAAAATATTTTTTTAAAAGTCTATCTGAAAACAAAAGCATTTCACGATATAGCCCAGTTATTGAACAAGTAGATACACTGTTTAACTTAATTCAAAAAAAACCAATAACACCCTCAGTTGAGGAGGTGAATGAAAACCCACCATCTAGATCTGCTAAATTTAGATATGCGGTTAAAAAAACAGATTTTTACAATTTTGATACCGATATAGAGGAGCAATTCAGAAATTACATTGAAATTGAAAATTATGGAGACAAACTGTGAAAAAGTTTGCTTTGGCAGTAGTAATTTTTTTTTTAGTCCTTTCAACTGCAATAATAAAAAATACGACTAAACAGATTGAAGATGAAATATTTACAGCAAAAGAGAATATTAGAATTTTAAAGACTGAATTTGAAAATGTATCCTTGGAGTATGATTATTTAAGTTCCTCAGAAAGGTTACTTGAATATCAGTCTCAGTATTTTGAGGATGAGTTAATTCAAAAAAATATAAAAGACATAAGAGTCTACAATATTTCAACTGATGTAAATAAAATCCAAAATTTTAAAATTATTAAAGAGTAATGGCTGATAATAAATCGAAATTAACTATAGAGGACTATAAAAGTGATTTTACATTTAAGAAAAAAGAAAATGGATTAAATATTCAATTTAATCGTGTAGCCTTTATTTTCTTTGTTTTTTTTATTATATATTTAATTTACATAATACACCTAGTTCATTTAGGTTCACGAAAGAGTAAATTAGAAAAAATCAATAATCTTCCTGGATCTAAAAATCAGCTTTATCGAGCAGACATCATAGATATTAATGGAAATTATTTAGCTAAGACAGTTAAATCGATTGATATTGGTTTAAAAACTTCAGATATAATCAATGAAAAAAAATTACTTCTAAGTTTAAATATTATTTTTCCTGATAAAAATTTTGATGAAATTAAAAAAAAAATAAAAACTAAGAAATTTTTTTATTTAGAGAAGAAAATTTCAGAGGAAAATTATGAAAAAATAATGAAATTAGGGGACAAATCTTTAGTTCCAGAAGAAAGAGTGCTAAGAATGTATCCACAAAAAAATCTTTTTAGTCATGTTTTGGGTCAGATAGATAATGATAATAATGGTATTTCTGGATTAGAAAAATCATTAAATGATGAACTTAGAAAATCAAAAGAGTCAATTAAACTTACATTAGATAAAGATATTCAATTTTTAATTAGAAAAGAATTAATTAAATATCAGGAAATTTTTAAAAGCAAAGGTAGTGCAGCGATTTTAATGGATGTTAATAATGGCAATATTTTATCATTAGTTTCTTTGCCAGATTTTAATCCAAATGAAAGACAAAATATTACAGATGTAAATTATATTAACAGGGTAACTAAAGGAACATATGAATTTGGGTCTGTATTTAAAGCATTTACTTTTGCTAGTGCCTTAAATGAAAAGGTAATTAAACCAGAGACTGAATTTTTAGATTTACCCAAATCAATTAAATGTGACAAATACAGAATAGGTGAGTATGACAATGAAATACCATCAGATTTAACTGCAGAGCAAATTTTAGTTAGATCTGGAAATATAGGATCAGTAAAAATTGCCCAAAAAGTTGGCTCAGAAAAATTTAAATTATTTTTAGAAAAAATTGGCGTGTTAACTGATATTGATTTTGATATTGAAGAAGTTGCTCCTCAAAAAAATTATGATTTTGGAAAATGCAGATTGGCTACAGCTTCTTTTGGACATGGAATAGCAACTACAATTCTTCAATTAGCAAAAGGTTATTCTGTTTTATCAAATGGTGGGTATGAAATTAATCCAACATTAATTTATAAAGAAAATAATTTTAATAAAAAAAATAAAAGAATATTAAAAAGAGGTATTTCAGAACAAGTTGTTAGTGCTTTAAGAAAAATTGTAAATACTGAGGAAGGGACAGCTAAATTTGCAGATGTTCAAAATTATGAAATTGGTGGAAAAACAGGAACTGCTGATCAACCTGAGGGAGGAGCATATTCTGAGGCAAAAATAAATACTTTTGCCTCCATTTTTCCAACATCAAATCCACAATTTGTTTTTGTTGTAATGCTAGATACTCCAAAGAAATCTAAAGATTATTATTATAAGTATAGACATCGAAAGGGAGGGTGGAAGGGTACACTTTATAATACTGCTGGCTGGACCTCAGTAGAGGTAGCTGGAAAAGTCATAGATAAAATTGGGCCTATTTTAGCCACAAAATATATAGAAGTTAATTAATTATGCTTCTAGGAAACTACTTTCATAACATAAATAAAAATTATAAAAATTTTTCTTTTTCAGGAATTTCATTTGACACAAGGAGTATTAAAAAAAATAATATTTTTTTTGCAATCAAAGGAAATAGTATTGATGGTAATAAATTTATTCCTAAAGCAATTAAAAAAGGATCTAAAATTATTGTAACCGAAAGAAAAACAAATCAATTCCAAAATGGAATTTTGTATATTAATACAAATAATGTAAGAAAATTATTAGCTGAAACTGCTTTTAAAATTTATAATAAAAAACCAAAAAATTTAATTGCAGTTACTGGTACAAACGGAAAATCATCAGTTGCAGATTTTTATTATCAAATATTAAAATTAAATAATAAAAAAGGTGCTTCAATTGGCACATTAGGTATTAAATCAAAAAGTATTAATTTGAATTTATCTAATACCACAATAGATCCAATAAAATTGGCTAAAATATTAAGCAAGTTAAAAAATCAAAAAATAGAAAATGTAATTATGGAAGCCTCAAGCCATGGTTTAAATCAAAATAGATTAGATGGTTTAAAGTTTAATTCAGGTATATTTACTAATCTATCCCATGATCATCTTGATTATCATAAAAATTTAAAAAATTATTTAAATGCAAAACTTTATTTATTTGAAAACCTAATTTCAAAAAAAGGAAATGTAATTACAGATCAATTAATACCTGAGTTTAAAAACATAGAAAAAATTGCAATTAATAAGAAATTAAAATTGCATACACTTAATGATGAGAAAAATAATCTAAAGCTTTTATCTCATAATTTTAAAGGAGAGGGTCAATTTCTTAGAATTAAATTAAATAGCTCAATCAGGGATATAAATTTAAATTTAATTGGAAAAATACAATTAAAAAATGTTTTGATGGCAATAATTGCAGCAAAATATAGCGGTATTAGTATAGATAAAATTTTAAATACAATTCCAAAATTAAAACCAGTTGAGGGAAGGTTTGAAAAAATTGGTAAAATTAAAAATCAATCAAAAGTAATTCTTGATTATGCTCATACGCCTGATGCTCTAAAAACGTGTCTTCTAAATCTTAGAGAACAATTTCCTAATAAAACAATCACAGTTCTATTCGGTTGTGGGGGAAATAGGGATCAAAATAAAAGATCAAAAATGGGGGAAATAGCAAGTAAATATGCAGATAGTATTGTGCTTACAAACGACAATCCTAGATTTGAAAATCCTCAAAAAATTAGAAGGGATATAAAAAAGGGAATTAAAAAAAAAAGAATTACTGAAATATCCAATAGAGCAATTGCAATAATAAAAGCTATTCATAATTTGAATTCAGGGCATATTTTATTAGTTGCTGGAAAAGGCCACGAAAAAATCCAAGAAATTGGAAATAAAAAAATTTTCTTTTCTGATAGAAAAGTAATTCTAGACGCGATTAAAAGTAAAAATAATATTTTATCAAATAATTTAAAATTAAATTTGGTTAAAGAAGCAGCTGAAATTAAAAAATTGCCTACATCGATATCTTTAAAAAAAGCAAGAATTAATTCAAAAGAAGTTCATAAAAATGATATTTTTTTTGCTATTAAGGGAAAAAAAAATGATGGTAATAAATTTGTTTCACAATCATTTAAAAGAAAAGCATCGTTAGCTGTAGTAAATAAAATTCAAAATACATTAAATAAAAGTCGTCAGATTAAAGTAAAAAATACTTTAAAGTTCTTAATAGAGATTTCAAAAACTTTCAGAAAAAGTATTGATACAAATATAATAGCAATTACAGGTAGTTGTGGCAAAACTACACTTAAAGAATTGTTGGGAAATGCATTAAGTCAAATTTCGAAAGTAAGTATTTCCCCAAAATCTTACAATAATAAATTCGGAGTTCCTTTGAGTCTTTTTAATATAAAACAAAACGATGAATTTGGAATTTTAGAAGTTGGAATGGATAAAAAAGGTGAAATTGATTATTTGTCAAAAATTATAGAACCAGATGTTGGTGTAATAACAAATATAAATTATGCACACGCTAAAAATTTTAAAAATATTAGACAAATTGCTATGGCAAAATCTGAAATTATTAACAATATAAAACCTCATGGCTATGTTGTATTAAATGCAGATGATATTTTTTTTCAATTACATAAAAAAATTGCAAAAGAAAAAAATATTAATGTAATCTCTTTTGGTATTAGAAGTCAGAAATCAGATATTAAATTTATTAGTATTAGGCCTCTTGGAAAAAAATTTAGAATTAATATCAGATTAAATAATAAAAAAAAATATTTCTTATTATCCAATGATTTTCAAAACAATATATATAATACTCTTTCAGCTGTAGCAGTTATTAGTATTTATAAAAATATATTTAAATTGAATAAAAGTATTTTTCTAAATTTTAAAATACCTGAAGGGAGAGGAGACCATTCTGTAGTAAAATTAAATAATAAAAAAATTAATTTAATTGACCAAAGTTATAATTCTAATCCGCTATCATTAAAATCAGCAATAAAAAACTTTGATAAATTAGACTCAAATAATTCAAATAAATATTTATTAATTGGTGATATGTTAGAGCTTGGTAGTCACTCTAAAAAACTCCATCGATCTATTGCTCCAATAATTAATCAAACCAAGATATATAAAGTTTTTGTTAAAGGTAAAATGGCTCCTTTAATATTTAAAAATATATCAAAGGCAAAAAAAGGTAGGATTTTATTTAAAAAATCTCAAATTATTGAATTGATTAGAAAAGATTTAAATAATAATGATTATTTAATGATTAAAGCCTCACTTGCGACAGGATTTAACGACATAGTAAAAAGTCTTAAAGGGTTAGGTTAGATGCTATATGAATTTTTATTAAATTTTGTTGATACTTTTAGTTTTTTAAATGTATTTAAATATTTAACTTTTAGAACAGGTTTATCTTTTTTTACCTCATTGGTTATTGTGCTTATAATTGGGGGTCCTTTTATTAAATTTTTTTCAAATCAAAAAATTTTAAATCCTATTCGGGATGATGGACCAGAAGATCATATAATTAAAAAAATTGGTACACCAACAATGGGAGGTGTAATAATTTTATTTGGTCTATTAGTCTCAGTAATATTTTGGGCAGATTTATCAAATATTAATATTTTATTTTGTATATACATCGCAATATCGTTTGGTTTATTGGGAGCTTATGATGATTTTAAGAAGATTAAAAATAGTAACTCATCAGGAATTTCCTCAAAGTTTAAATTAATTTCACAAATAATATTAGCAATTGTTGGAGTAAGTTTTTTTGTTTATTTAAACGATTATCAAGATTTAAATAATTTATATTTTCCATTTTTTAAAAATTTGATCGTAAATCTTGGGTGGTTTTTTATACCATTTGCAATATTTGTAATCATAGGTTCATCTAACGCTGTTAATCTAACCGATGGATTAGATGGTCTAGCAACAGTGCCTGTAATATTAGTTGCAGCATGTTTTGCTTTTATAAGTTATGTTACTGGAAACATCGTATTTTCAAATTATTTACAAATCCCCTATATTGAAGGAACAGGAGAAGTATCAATTTTTTGTGGAGCAATTATAGGCTCATGTTTAGGTTTTTTATGGTTTAATGCACCACCTGCTAAAATTTTTATGGGTGATACGGGCTCATTATCTTTGGGTGGATCTTTAGGTGCAGTAGGAATTATTACAAAGCATGAAATTGTTTTGGCAATTACCGGTGGACTTTTTGTATTAGAGGCAATTTCAGTAATGGTTCAAGTAATTTCCTTTAAACTTACAGGAAAAAGAATTTTTAGAATGGCACCCATTCATCATCATTTTGAGAAAAAGGGATGGCCAGAGTCTACAGTAGTAATTAGATTTTGGATTATTTCTATAATTCTAGCAATGATTGGTTTAGCTACCTTAAAATTAAGATAATGAAAATATT
>CACEGO010000026.1 GCA_902559075.1 uncultured Pelagibacteraceae bacterium
TCAAATTTTTGGTTCTCACGATTGGGTTTATTATCTATTAAGCCAAATTTTTGTAATTATTTCTTTTTATTATGTTTATAAATTTTCAAGAGAAATATTTAAAAATGATCTGCAAGGTTTAATTTCAGTTCTTTTAATAGAAGCTATATATTTTTATAATTTCACTACACCAGAATTTAATGTAAATGTTTGTCAATTACCTTTCTGGTCACTAACAGTTTATTATTCTTGGAAAATATTTAGTGGAAAAGAAATAAGGTTTTTAGATTGTTTTTTAGTAGGTCTTTTTGCAGCTTTTGGTTTTTTATCCAAATATTTATTTATATATTTGTTAGTTTCTATTGATCTTCTGTTTATTTATTTAATATTTTTTAAAAAAGATAGAAAATTTGATTTTAAATATTTAATAAGTATTGAGATTTTTTTAGTTGTTTTAATTCCTCATTTAATTTGGCTTTATAACAATGATTTCATTACTATTACTTACGGTCTTGCAAGAACTGGCTTAGAACAATCTAGCTTAATTGAACATATTAAATTTCCATTAATTTTTTTACTTAAGCAATTGGGAATAATCATTCCATTTTTTATTTTAATTTGGTTATTGGTGGAAAAAGTAAAATTTAAAGTAAATTTAAAAGATAAAAAATTACTTTTTTTAATAGCAGTAAATCTTTTACCAATTTTTTTAATGTTTTTTACATCTTTAATTACGGGATCAAAAATAAGAACAATGTGGATGACACCTGTTTATCTTTTTTTTGGCACATTCTTTGTTTATTTATTAAAAGAACAAATTAATATTAAAAAATTAAAACCTTTTATGATTGGATTTGTTTTCTTTTTCTTTCTGTCTCCAATACTTTATGCTTATATTTCTATTTCAAAAGATAATAAAAGAACTGATTATCCAGGTAAAGAAATTGCAATAAAAACTCAATATGCATGGGATCAGAAATTTAATTCAACTATAAATGTAGTTTTGGGAAATGAATGGAATGCAGGAAATTTATCGTATCATTTAAAATCACGACCAGTTTGGGAAGGATTTGTCGAAAGAGAAAAACTTGATCAATTGAAAGATTACATGTGCCTTGATAAGATTTGCGTAGGGTCAAGATAAATGAAGTATGTTATTTTAATTCCAATTTATAACGACAGAGAGTCACTCAAATTACTTATTGAGAATATTAATCTTCAAATTAAAAGTTTAAATTCTGAAATTTCACTAGTTATTGTAAATGATGCCTCCTCTCAACAAATAATAGATACTTATCCAAACATTGAAAACATAAACTCTATAGAAATAATAAATATGAAAGAAAATAGAGGTCATACAAGATGCATTGCATCTGGTTTAAAGTATATCTTTGACAAAAAAGAATTTGATTATGTAATTCCAATGGATGGAGATGGAGAAGATAGACCAGAGGAAATTAAAAATTTCATTGAGAGAGCAGAAAACTCATCAGGAAAGTCAATTATTGGAGAAAGAGTGAAAAGGTCGGAGGGTCTTTTTTTTCAACTATGCTATCAGTTTCATAAGTTTTTAACTTTAGCATTTACTGGAAAATCAATTAAATTTGGAAATTTTACGTGTCTATCAAAGACAACAATTCAAAAAATGCTTAATGAGAAAGCTACTTGGAATAGTTTTTCTGGTGCACTTAAAAAAATTGAAAATGATTTGATTTCAATGCCATCAATTAGAGGTTCAAGATATTTTGGTCCATCAAAAATGAGTTTTATTAATTTAGTAAAACATTCATTTTCAATAATTAGTGTATTTAGAAAAACTGTTTTAATTCGATCAGCTTTATTTATAGTTTTTTATATTTTAATCATTAAAAGTTACGCATCAGTAATTACCTCACTACCATTAGTATTTTTATTGATTATGATTTATTCAATTTCTAGCTTAGCTTTAAGGGAAAATATTAAGGAATTAAATAATTCTTTAAACAATATTCATGATATTGATAAAATAAAATGATTTTAATATTATATAGAGTGTGAAAAATTTTTTTAGAAAAGTTGCTTATGGAATAGGACCTAATGAAGATGTACCATCAGATCCTTTACAGTGGGCACTTGATCAATTAAATGAAGTTCCCAAGTTATCTTGGCAAGGCAAAATTTATACTGAAAAAGAATTTAGGGGTCATTATAAAGATTGGGTTTATGGTGACAGAAAAGTATTAAGAAAAAAATACAAAGATAACAAAACTCTTTATAAAACTCATAAAGACATTTTAAGACATAAAACTGGACAAAAGTTTTGGGAGTCATTAGAGATTTCAATCAGGCATAATGAGGGAATAAATAGTAATCAACCGGTGCTTGCAAAACTTTGGATGTTTTGGGGAAACTTTTTTGCAATAAGTGACAAGGATTTTTTAGCAAATTATTCAACAGGCCCCTATCATAGGGAAATTATTAGACCTAATTTAAATCAAACATTTGAAAAAATGGTTTATGATGTCACTACCTCCTGGGCTATGATACACCACTTAGACAATAGTGAGAGCGCAGGTCCTAAAAGTGTTACTGCAAATCAAGATTGGAGAAGAAAAAAGAAAGAACCCGCTAGTATTAATGAAAACCATGCAAGAGAACTTCTAGAGCTACATACAGTCTCACCAAAAGCGGGTTATACACAAGAAGACGTTATTCAACTTGCATATATAATGACTGGATGGCAACAGAGATGGAGTAAAAAAAAGTTAGAGACAGGAAATGTTTGGTTTAATTCAGAATATCATCAGCCGGGCAAAAAAAATGTTTTAGGAAAAGAATATAAAAAAGGAAAAAAATCATTAGCAGTTGTTATTAAAGATTTAGTTAACCATCCAAATTGTAGGGATTTTGTTGCTGAAAGATTGTGTAGATACTTGATAACTGATGAACCAACAAAAGAAATGAAGCAACCAATTATTGATGCATTCAAAAAATCAGATGGTCATTTAACTGAGATTCATAAAGCAGCTATTAATGTTGCTTTTGATTACAACAATAAATTTAAAAAATTCCAGACACCTGAAAACTGGTTTATCCAAGCAGCGAAAATCGGTGATTTAAAATGGCCTCCTCCAGTAGACTTAATGGACTCTTATGCTTTGGGAGATAAGCCAGTTCGACAACAAAGATACCCTGAAAGAGTTTTGAGAAATATAGGTCATCATCCCTATAGAGCAAAACAACCTAATGGATGGTCAGATCATTCTGACGATTGGATGTCACCAGAATTGTTAATTAGAAGACTTGTTTATGCAGATCGAAGTTATGATTTTTTTGAAATCAGGAAATGATAATAGAAAATTTTATGAAAAAATTATAAATAATAATTTTGATAAGCCAGATAAACTATATGATTATTTGTTTAAAAATATGGTCTATCGTTCAAGTGAGAGAAATGTTTTGTTATTTAATCATCCGGAGTTTTTAAAAGCATGAAGATAAATAGAAGAGATTTTTTAAAAACAACTGCATTAACTTCCTTATATTTTGCAGGTTTTGGTACACCAACTTACGCAAGCAATGGTCCTAAAAAAAACTTAGTTGTTATTATGCTACGTGGTGGAATGGATGGATTATGTGCAATTCCAATAAAAGGTGACAAGAATTTTAAAAAATTAAGAAGTAAAATTAATCTTGATAGAACTTTGAAACTAACAAGTGATTTTGATCTTCACCCTGCACTTGAAACTTTTAAAAAATTATGGGATCAAGATCAAGGTGCTGCAGTTCATGCAACTAATATACCTTACACTGGGCGATCACACTTTGATGGTCAGAATTTAATGGAGTCAGGTGGTAAAATCCCTTATCAGGTGAAAACAGGCTGGCTAGGAAGAGGTATGAAATCTGCTGGTTTAACCGGAAAAGGTTTAGCTTTAGCTCTACCAATGCCCTTGTTGATAAGAGGTGTGCCGATGAATAATAATTATTATCCAGTAGGTGATAGACTTCCTAGCAAAGAAACTATGAGTATAATTGAACAAGCTTTCAAAGATCATGATGAAAAATTACTGAGCGAAAATTTAAAAATAGTCATGACTAGGGACCTTAGAAACCAAGGAAGTAGAGAAAATTGGTCTCTCGCCTCTAATGCTGGGGAAGAATTATCTAAACCTAATGGCCCAAGGGTAGCAGTGTTTGAAGTTGATGGATTTGATACTCATGCAGCACAGGGTGCAACTAATGGAGCACATGCAGATTGCCTTAATGATTATGATAAAATTGTAAAAGGCCTAAAACAATCAATGTCGAAAGAAGCATTTGATAATACTTTAATTGTAACGCTTACGGAGTTTGGTAGAACTATTAAACAAAATAGTAGTAATGGTACAGAACATGGTTATGGATCAGCAATTTTCTTAACAGGAGGTTTAGTGAAAAAAGCACAAGTACATACTGATTGGCCAGGACTTAAGAAAAATGAATTATTTGAAGGAAGGGATTTAAATTCAACTATTGATGCAAGATCGGTTTATGCGTCTGCAATGTCTACCGTATTTGATGTTGATTTTAAAAAAATTAAAGAAGAGGTTTTTTGGGGAGAAAATCTTCAAAATTTATCAGATAAATTACTAAGGTCTTGATGAAAAAATTATTATTAATTTTAGTATCATTATTTTTTTTAATTAACGTTGCTTATTCTGAATCTAGATTTGGTGAGTTAACTGAAATGCGTGATAAAAAAATGAGAGGTAAAGATGGTCAATGGGTTAGACCTCATCCAGGACCTTTTATTTGGAACCATATTGAGAAAGAAAAAGGAAAGTTTTCTTGGGAAGAAGCGGATAAATATGTTGTTTATGCTCAAGAACACAATCAAACAATTTTAGCAACTATCTGGCCTCATGCAAATTGGGAGCAAAAATCTTGTAAAAGAAAAAAAGCAAGAAGTCCATTTGGAAAAAAATTTACCAAATATCTAAGTAAACCTTGCTCAATGGATGATTATAAAACTTTCCTTTTAAAATTAGTTGATCGTTATGACGGAGATGGTTCAAATGATATGCCCGGCCTAACTAAACCAATTATATATTGGGATATAATGAACGAGCCTGAGTTTAAAATGTTCTTCAAAGGAAGTGAGGAAGACTTTGTGGAAATTTTTAATTTTTCTTCCAAAGTAATTAAAGAAAAACAACCAGATGCAGTGATTGTTATGGCTGGTGCAGCAGGAATGTTTCCAGAAAATATAAAATATTGGAAATCTGCTTTGCCAAAAATAAAAGATCATTTTGATATTGCAAATATTCACCACATAAGTGGTCCAGATGGACAGTGTGATAAAGAACTATGGGTGGATGAATTTGCAGCCTTATTAAAAAGTGCAGATGTCAATAAACCTATATGGTTAACCGAAGCTATGACTTGTGGTGCTCCTGTAAAAGCTTGGGTAAAAGCATTTTTAAATGGAGCTGAGCTGATTATCGATGTTGGAGTAAATGCTCCAGGAAAAAAAATGAGCAAAAAAGGTAGAAAGAAATTAAATGAATTCATTGCTGAATATGATGGATTTACATCAATAAAAAGTATTTCAAAAAAACAAGTAGAATTTACATACAGTGATGGTTCTAAAAAAATCTTAGATTTTTAGAATTCTCTTCTTATAATTGACAATCAAATTATGCTCAATTACCTTTTAAATAGGTATGAAAAAAATAAGAAATATTCTTTTTATAATGGCCGATCAATTGAGATGGGATTATCTATCTTGTTATGGTCATCCTCATTTAAAAACTCCTAACATTGACAATTTAGCAAAAAAAGGAGTACAGTTCGATTCCGCTTTTGTTCAATCACCAGTGTGTGGTCCTTCAAGAGCATCTTATTACACTGGTAGAACAGTTTTTAGTCATGGCTCTACATGGAACCAAGTTCCGCTTCCAATTGGAGAATTAACTATTGGAGACTATTTACGACAATCAGGAATAAGAACTGGTGTAGTTGGTAAAACACACATGAGACCAGATTTAGATGGTATGAGCAGACTTGGTATTACTAAAGATACTGAAATTGGATTGATAGTTAGCGAACCCGGGTTTGATCCTTATGAAAGAGATGATGGCCTTCATCCAAATAATCAAATTAAAAATTCTAAAAAAACTTTATCTTACAATGAATGGTTAAATAAACTTGGATATGATGGGCCTAATCCATGGAATGATTGGGCAAATTCTGCTGAAGGTGAAAATGGTGAAATACTAAGTGGTTGGCGACTAAGAAATTCGAATAAACCTGCAAGAATTCCTGAAGAGCATTCCGAAACAGCTTTCATGACCAATCGAGCAATGGAATTTATAGAAGAAAGTAAACATAAACCATGGTTTTTACATTTATCTTATATCAAACCACATTGGCCTTATATGGCACCAGCCCCTTATCATAATATGTATTCTGCTAATGAATTTTATCCAGTTCATAGAAATGATGCTGAACGAAATAATGAACACCCAGTTTATAAAGCATTTATGGAAAATAGTATTTCCAAAACTTTTTCAAAAGATGAAGTAAGAAATACAGTTCTTGCTGGATATATGGGTTTGATAAAACAAATTGATGACAATTTAGGAAGGTTATTTAAATTCTTAGAAAGTTCAGGTCATATGGATGATACGATGATTATATTTACTTCAGATCATGGAGACTACCAAGGTGATCATTGGTTAGGTGAAAAAGAATTATTTCATGAGCAGTCAGTTAGAGTTCCAATGATTATTTATGATCCAAGTGATTATGCAAATAAAACTCGAGGCACAAAAGAACAAAGATTTATAGAAGCCATCGATTTACTGCCAACTTTTTTGGATGCAGTAGAAAGTCCGGCAAGCAAACATAGATTAGAAGGTAATTCATTAATGCCATTATTAAAAGGGGAGAGTACTCAAAATTGGAAAGAATTTGTTTTTAGTGAAATAGATTATGCATTTAATGAAGCTAGAAAAATTTTGAACATAGGAGCCTCAGATGCAAGAGCCTTTATGATAAGAAATAATAATTGGAAGTATATTTATTACAAAGGATTTGAACCACAGTTGTTTGATTTAAAAAATGATCCAGACGAATTTAATGATTTAGGAAAATCTGAAAAACATTCAAAGATTAGAGAAGAAATGAAAGAATTACTTCTGAAAAGAATTATAGATAGAAAAAATAGAGTTGCAGCTACTGATGAGTTTGTAACTAAAGAAAGAGACTATACCAAAGATGATGGTATTATGATTGGTGTTTGGTAATCAGGAAGACGCCATTAAACTTGGTAAGTATAAACATATCGCAGGAAAAGCAATAATAAGCGCAACTCTAATTACATCTGTTAGCAAAAAAGGAATTGTTCCAAACCAAATAGTTTGAAGAGGCG
This sequence comes from uncultured Pelagibacteraceae bacterium, assembly GCA_902559075.1. Classification (GTDB taxonomy): domain Bacteria; phylum Pseudomonadota; class Alphaproteobacteria; order Pelagibacterales; family Pelagibacteraceae; genus Pelagibacter. The sequence goes on from CACEGO010000026.1 coordinate 7,373, forward strand.
TATTTTGCATCACACCTTTAATTACAAATAAATTCATCCCAACAGGTGGAGAGACCAATCCAAACTCAACAACTATTACAGCAAATATCCCAAACCAAACAGGATCTATACCCGCATCAACGATAACGGGAAAAAAAACTGGAATTGTTAAAAATAACATTGCTAAAGAGTCCATTACAGTTCCAAGGACTAGATAAATTATACATATAACTAAAATAATTCCCAATGGTGTTAGTTCTAAATAATTTATATAATCAACAACTGCAAAAGGAAGCTGTGTAACTGTAATTAAGTAATTGAATATACTTGCACCAATTACAATTAAATATAAAGAACCAACAGTTTTAATTGTTGTCCATAAGGCTTCTTTCAATAAGTTTAATGTAAGTTGCCCTCTAGCAAAAATGAATATCAAAACCAAGATTACTCCAACAGCAGCACTTTCTGTAGCAGTAAAGAAACCTAAATAAAGACCACCCATTATAATTGCAAAGATTAAAAAAATTGGGAATACTTTTGAAATTGCTGAAATTCTCTCTTTAAGAGGCATCTTATTTCCGTAACCTCCATGAGACGGATAAATTACAAGATAAACTCTTATTGCAATCATATATAAAATTACTGCTATTAGACCTGGAATTAATGCTGCAAAGAAAAGTTCTTGAACTGATTGTTCTGTTAAATATGCATAAATTACCAATATAACACTTGGTGGAATTATAATTCCAAGGGTTCCTCCAGATGCAATTGAACCACTTATTAAAGCATCACTATAACCATGTCTTTTCATTTCTGGTCCTGCCATTTGGGACATGGTTGCAGCAGTTGCAATAGAAGATCCGCAAATCATTCCAAATCCAGCACACGCCCCAACAGTAGACATTGCTAAACCACCTTTGTAATGACCAACAACTGCGTAAGCAGCGTCATATAAATTTCTTGATAAATTTGCGCTATTAGCAAGATTTCCCATCAAAACAAAAAGAGGGAGTACAGATAAAGTATACTTAGAGACTGCATCAAATGGTGCTGTTCCTAAAACAAAAATAGCAGGATCAAAACCTGATATTAATGCAAATCCAGTGAACCCCACAAGCAACATAGCAATTCCAATTGGAATATTTAAAACCATAAGTATTAAGACTGCAGCAAATGCTATACCACCGTTAATAATTGGACCCATTTCCATCAAATTTCTTTCGTATTAGAATTCGTTT
>CACEGO010000027.1 GCA_902559075.1 uncultured Pelagibacteraceae bacterium
CCACTGGATAAAAAAAGTTCCAGAAAAAAGAAATACATTAAATGAAGTAAGAGATTTGCCAGCTAGATTTTTTGAAAAGTTTAGCGCAATTGCTGGCTGAGTTAAAGAAATTACAATTGATGTCATTATGTATAAAGTAAATAAAAATGCTCCTGCATTATTACCAAAATAAATAATCAGGAATAACGAAAAGTAACTTATAGGCAAGCCTAATTTGATTAATTTAATACTGCTAATACCGTATTCTGAAATTTTTGGTAAAATGTATCCCCAAATAAAATATGAAATTAACATAGTAATATTTATCCAAAATAATCCAGTGGCACTTTGAAAAGGTGTATAACCAGTAATATTTAACATCCATGGACCAGCCCATAGAGTTTGAATTGCCTGAATTCCCCCATAATTAATAAATGCAAGAGGAATCATGCTTATAAAAAATTTATTTTTCCATATTTGCCTTAATGACTCTTTTTCAGATTTAATTGAGATGCTCTCTTTTTGCTCCCAATTAGGAATTAATAAGAAAATTAAAATTATGCTAAATAAAATAAGTATAGCTATTAAAATAAAAATCCATCTCCATCCGATATATGGTAATAGTATTTGAACAGGTAAAGTCGAAGACACAAATCCAATATTTGCTACCATCAACATCCAGGAATTTGCTCTTTGTTGATATTTTTCTGCAAACCATAATCTATATCCAGTAAGAGGTCCCATCATGCAAGCACTAACGCCTACGCCAATAAATATTCTAGAAATAAATAATCCAGTAAAACTTTTTGCAAGTGCAAATGATATTGTTCCGATCAATGCTATCATTAAAAAATAACCAATTACTTTTTTTGGGCCAATTTTATCTAATAAAAGCCCTACGGGAATTTGCATTAAAGAAAAGCCAATAAAATAGCCTCCTGCCAATAATCCCAGATTTCCTGCGGTCAAGTCAAATTCCAAAGTAAGAACAGGAGTTAACGTTGCGGTTATAGATCTAACCAAATTGGATAATAAAAATCCGAAAGCAAAAACACAAAATATGATAATGCTTTTATTTACTTTAGTAATCATTTATAAATTTTTAAGAATTAATCTGTACTATGAATAATCAATCAACAAAAGATAAAGATGCACGTTCTTCAAATGCAATGGCTGCAACTTCACATCCTTTAGCTACAGAAGAAGCATTAAAAATACTTAAAATGGGTGGAAATGCAGTGGATGCTTCAATTGCTGCCTCGATAGTTTTGTCTGTAGTAGAACCTAATGCAACGAGTATTGGTGGAGACTGCTTTGCAATAGTCAAAATGGATAACAAAGATGCAGTATCTTTTAATGGATCAGGTTTTGCGCCAGAAAAATTAAATTATGATTTTTTTAAGGAAAAGAATATTGATAAAATTGGATTAACAAGTCCCCATTCGGTTACAATTCCAGGCGCAGTGAACGCTTGGGAAAAAATTCATACGGAATTTGGTAAACTAGATTTTGAGCAATTATTTTTAGGTGCAATTGATATTGCAAAGAATGGTCATAAAGTTACTAGAGTCGTATCAAATGCTTGGAAAAATAGTTTGAATAAAATAAATGGTAATGAAAATTCGAAGAAAATTTTTTTGAAAGATGGTCGTACTTATCAAGAAAATGAATTAATGAAAAATATTGCATTAGGGGAAACACTTGAAGCAATTAGTAAAAAGGGGAGTAAAGAATTTTATGAAGGTGAAACTGCAAAAGATATAATTGAAACATTAAATGAATTAGGTGGTGTACATACTTTTGAAGATTTTTCGAAACAGAGTACAATAAGATCAGATACAATCAAATCTAGTTATAAGGGTGATTTCATTCATCAGTGCCCTCCTAATGGCCCTGGTGTTACGGTATTGATTATGATGAAATTATTAGAAAAACTAAATATTCAAAATTATAAAATAAATAGTACAGAAAGATTTCATCTTGAAGCAGAAGTTACAAAACAAGCCTATAAAGTTAAAGAAACTATTTTGGGTGATCCAAATTTTGTTAACTTTAATTTGGAAGAAATTTTAAGTGATAAAAAAATTGAGGAAATTTTTAATAAAATTAGTTTAAATTCATGTAGTGATGTTGGTGACTTAAATATTCCAGCTCATCCAGAAACAATATATCTAACAGTGGTGGATAAAGATTTAAATAGTGTATCAATAATCAATTCTGTTTGTTATGTATTCGGATCAGGTATTACTACAAATAAAAGTGGAATACTTTTACATAATAGGGGTACAAATTTCAGAGTAGAACATGGACATCCAAACTGTATTGCAGGCTTAAAAAGACCATTACATACTATTATTCCTGGTATGGTTATTGATAAAGACAACAAAGCAACTTTAAGTTATGGCGTTATGGGAGGCCAATATCAACCAGTGGGACAAGTTCATGTTTTAAATAATATGATTGATTTTGGAATGGGACCACAAGAAGCTTTGAGTTTCCCAAGAGCTTTTCACTTTAATAATATTTATAAACTCGAAAAAACTGTTGATAAAAAAATTTCCAAAGGACTCAAAGAAATAGGTCATAATGTAGAATATATTGATGGCACACATGGTGGAGGTCAAGCAATAAAAATTAATAGAGGTGAAGGTGATCTCTTAGGTGGATCAGATCCTAGAAAAGATGGGTACGCAAAAGGATATTAAATGTCATCAAAAAGGATTGTTAAGAACATTTTTGAAAATACTAATAACGACAAAGTTGCAATTTCATCAGAGAATAATTCAAAAATTAGTTTCAGAGATTTAAAAACATTTATTGAAGATATTTCAAAACAATTATCAGGGACTGGATTAAGCAATAAAGATAGAGCAGCAATAGTTCTCCCAAATGGACCAGCTATGGCCACTTGTTTCTTAGGAATTTCAAGTTATATGTCTGCTGCTCCTCTTAATCCATCATATAAATCAGAAGAATATGAGTTTTATCTTAAAGATTTAAATCCTAAAATGATAGTAGTTGAGAAAAATTCAAATAACCCATCAATAGAAGTTGCAAAAAAATTAAATATAGAAATTTGTGAATTAAAAATTCATAAAGACCAACCTGAAGGTTTGTTTGACTTATTTGAAAGTAAAAATGATTATTCATCACCAAATGAAAATGACGAAGCTTTAGTTCTCCATACCTCCGGAACTACATCAAGACCAAAAATTGTTCCATTATCAAATAATAATATTTATTCCTCTTCTGAAAATATTTCGAAAAGTTTAAGTCTTTCAGATAATGATCATTGTTTAAATATCATGCCGTTGTTTCATATTCACGGCCTTATCGCAGTTTTAGCAACATCAATGAAAGTTGGCGCATCAGTATGTGCGTCTAGTGGTTTTAATGCATTAAAATTTCTCGACTTGGCTAGATCAGAAAAAATTACTTGGTATTCAGGTGTACCAACGATGCATCAAGCAATTTTATTAAGAGCAAACAAAAAAAGAGAAGTGGCAAAAAACTTAAATTTAAGATTAATTAGATCTTCTTCAGCTTCATTACCTCCTGCTGTATTCAAAAATTTAAATGAGGCATTTAATTGTCCTGTTATTGAAGCATATGGTATGACTGAAGCAACACATCAAATGACTTCTAATCCATTGCCACCAAAGCAACAAAAAGCTGGATTTGTTGGCGTTCCAGCAGGTCCAGAAGTATGTATCATGAATGAAAATGGAAACCTAATGAAACAAGGTGAAGTAGGTGAAGTATGTATAAAAGGTGAAAACGTAACGCTTGGCTATGATAATAATGAAGAAGCAAACAAAACAAGTTTTACTAACGGTTGGTTTAGAACTGGTGATCAAGGTTATTTTGATAAAGATGGATATTTAAAAATCTCAGGAAGATTGAAAGAAATAATTAATAAAGGTGGAGAAAAAATATCTCCATTAGAGGTGGATAATGTTCTAATGGATCATCCTTTTGTTGAACAAGCTGTATGTTTTGGATATGAGGATAAAATGCTTGGAGAAGAAATTGCAACTGCTATTATTGTAAAAGAGGGAATGAACTGTACAGAGGAAGACGTGAAAATTTATGCAAATGAAAAACTTGCAAAGTTTAAGGTTCCAAAAAAAATATTTTTTGTAAATGAAATACCTAAAGGAGCAACAGGAAAACTACAGAGAAATACTTTGGCTAAAAAATTCGGGTTGACAAATTGATGACCAAAATTTGTATATTTGGAGCTGGATCAATAGGTGGTTTTATTGCTACAAGTCTTAAAAAAACTAATTCAAAAGTTTCCTTGATTGCTAGAGGAGACCATAAAGAAGCTATAGAAAAAAATGGTCTTACTTTTATAAGAGATGATAATAAGATTAATCATAAATTTGATGTTACTGACAATCCTAAAGATTTAGAGCAGCAGGATTTTATAATCATATCTGTGAAAGCTAATGCTATTAGTAAAATTTCTGAAAGCTTAAAGCCAATTATTGGAAATAAAACTTCTATTATCTGTGCAATTAATGGATTGCCTTGGTGGTATTTTTATAAAGCAAATACAGGGACTAAGCTTGATGACAAAATTGTAGAAACTGTAGATCCTGGTGGAAAAATTTGGGAAACACTAGGACCAGAAAGGGCAATAGGGTGCGTGGTCTATCCAGCGTGTCAAATTTTAGAACCGGGTATTATTAAACATAACGGAAATGGTGAAAGGTTTTCACTAGGTGAACCAGATGGATCCAGATCAGATAGACTTAAAATAATCTCGAGTTTGTTTATAGACGGAGGCTTAAAAGCCCCTCAGAAGAAAAATTTAAGGGATGAAATATGGATAAAACTTTGGGGAAATTGCTCATTTAATCCAGTAAGCGCTCTAACTAATATGACTATGGATGAAATGGGGAATGATCCAGAAACATATAATCTTATAAAAATACTTATGGAGGAATGCCAATATGTTGGTGAAAAAATTGGTATAAAATTTAATATATCTGTAGAAGATAGAATTAAAGGTGGAGTATCAATTATTGGTCATAAACCTTCTACTGCTCAAGACTTGAATGCAGGCAAACCCCTTGAAATAGATCCTATAATTGGATCAATTATTGAAATTGCAAATAAGCTGGATTTGAATGTTCCAAAATTAAAAGAGATTAATGAGAAATTGAAATCTAAAGCTGAAGATTTAGGTCTTTATACTAGATCAGAATTAACTGACAAACTAACTAATTAAAAGTTTAATGATATATCTCTATGCACTGAGTTGCATCTTGCAACAAATTTAGCTTGTTCTTTCGTCAATCTTGACTGAAGTCTTAATCCAATATTATTTTTAATAACTTCATTATATTTTATTAACTCAGGTAGTAGATTTTTATTAGCATCTTCTCTCCAGGAAACTTCTTGATCAAATAAGGTGAAAGTTTCAGAGCTAGCAAGTAATAATTTTTGTTCATCAACTTCATCATTATCTATAACAGTTATTAAATCATCGAGTTTATTGGCAAATTCTTCAGTGCCTGAAATCTCACTCAATTTTTCAAAAAGATTATCAATTATTGAAATTGAATTTTCATAGTCTTTATTGTTTATAGAATATCTTAAGTCTTTAATTTCAGACGAAAGATTTTTTAACTTTTCATGATCATTTATAAACAATGCTATTTGATCTAAGTTATCATATGCTTCATCGACATTCTTTCTGTAACGCTTTGTTCTTGTATTTTTAGCCTTATGAAGTTTTTCAAATTCTTTATTTCGTGATGTCCAAGTTTCAGGTATTTGATTTTTTATTTCAGCAATTTCTAATTTATAATTTTCTATTTTAAGTTCTAATTTATTTTTACTTGATACATCGTCTTTATTTAAATTTCTAATTTCTGATTTTGTTTTTTTAATTTTATTCTCAATTTTTCTAATTTTCTTCTGTTTTTTCCTTACAGAGAAATGAAGGTCTCTATAATCCTCTGCAAATGAGTTATATTCTTCCTCAGTTTTTTGTAGTTTTTTAACTATTGCAAAAGTTCCTAGAGCATTATCAAAATGTTCTTCAAATATATCTAATTTATCAACTGGTAAGTTTGAAGGTACTAATTTTTGAAAATTATTTATAGCGTTTTTAATTTCATTTTCATTATTGTTGTAAATTGCAAATTTATAATCTTGCAAGCAATATTGTAATTTTGGATTCATCGGTGGAGGAGCTACAGCAGAGGTCAAATATGTTCTTGCTGGTAAATAGTTTACTAATGATGGGTAAAAACCAACAATTCCAAGACCAATAAGTTGAAGAATTATAAAAGGTACAACCCCTTTCCATATATTTAAAGTAGTAACTAATTTTGAAGCAACTCCTTTCAAGTAAAATAATGCAAACCCAAATGGCGGAGTTAGAAAAGATGTTTGTAAGTTTACTCCAATCATTACCCCTAACCAAATTGCACTCACATTTGCACCTGGTTCAGCTAACAATATCGGTGCAATAATAGGAACTACTACTACTGCAATTTCAATAAAATCAAGAAAGAAACCTAATAAAAAAATTACAGCCATTACAACAACAAACTGTGTCCAAAAACCTCCAGGTAAATCTTGTAAAAAATCTCTTACTAATTCTTCTCCTCCAAAAGCTCTGAAACCAGAAGTTAACATTGCTGCACCTAAAAGAATTATAAATACCATTGATGTAGTTACGCATGTTTCTGTAACAACTTCTTTTAAGACATTGTCGATCTTATAAGATCTCCAGAAGCTCCATATAATTCCAATTAAAAAAGTGAATGTAAAAAAACCTGCAATGAATATTGCTGTTAAATCTCTCGTATCAATAGCTTTAATATTTAAGTTATAATTTTTTGCGATAAAAAATATAGGAATTACTGAAATAACTGAGATTATTATTGGGTAGTATGCATCTTTTCTTCCTTTATGAAGACGGTAACCGGCCATCATAGTTGCACCAATCGCTCCAATAGAACCAGCTTGATTCACAGTTGCAATCCCCATTAATATAGATCCAAGAACAGCAAATATTAAGGCAAGAGGTGGAATTATTACCCCAATAACTTTTATCCAAAATTTAAAATCAAAGTTTCCTTTAAATGACACTGGCGGTGCAGCTTTTGGGTTTATTCTTGCATAAACAAAAACATACAACATGTATAAACCAACCAAAACTAGCCCAGGTAACAATGCTCCTAAAAACATATCTCCAGCACTAGTAGAACCTACTCTAAACTCTCCAGGCATATTAAATTCGCCAGTTAAAATTTTATAATCCGTCTGACGAATTGTATTAGCTACATCAGCTGCACTAGCTAATTGATCTGCAATAATAATTAAAACAATTGATGGAGGAATTATTTGACCTAAAGTTCCTGAAGAACACACAATTCCACTTGCGAGACTTTTGTCATATTTATTATTTAACATAGTTGGTAATGAAATTAACCCCATCGCAATAACTGTTGCTCCAACTATACCTGTAGTGGCTGCAAGTAGTGCTCCAACAAAAATTACTGAAATACCCAATCCGCCTGGAATTGGACCAAATAGTTGTCCCATCGTAACTAGAAGATCTTCTGCAATCTTAGATTTTTGAAGCATGATTCCCATAAAAATAAATAACGGAATAGCTATTAGAGTATCTGTTTCTACGTCCCAATAATTACTCCTGAAATTTGTAATTCCTGCCGTTAACCACTCTTTAGGACCATCGGTTGCGTAATAAGCACTTACATCTCCCTCAAAAAGGTATCCAAAAAAAGCTGCAAGACCTATTGAAATAATCGCCGAGCCAGGTAAAGCAAAAGCAACAGGGAAACCTGATGCTAATGCACCTATCATTATAATTACAAGTAAAGCTAAAAATAAATGTTCCATATTTTAATTTTTTAAAAGTTTGTCGCTACTACTCATAAAGTAACTTGTAAATTGAATTAACATTGAAACTCCAAATACAGCCAAATATACTGCCATCAAATAAAGTAAATATAAGCCGTTAGATCCTTGCTGTGTAATTTCAAAAGAAATAACAGGACCATTAATAATGCTTGCTTTTCCTCCCATTCCTAGAAATAAAACTATGAGACATAATGGAATACCTAAGATCAAAGATCCAATTGAATTAGTCCATGCTTTTTTACGCTCACTAAATCCCGTATATAAAACATCAACCCTAACATGTCCTTCATGAATTAAAGCATAAGCACTTGCAAATAAATAAAGTGCCGAATACCAGAAACGAACTAAATCTCCTTGAAAGGCCTGTTCGTACTCAAATATAAATCTAGATAAAACTATAAAAAACTCACTAGCTACAACAAGTACCGCCAACCATATAAAACCTACGGATCTTGTAAAATATCCAACCACAAACGAAAGTAAAATTAATGGAAAATGAACAAACGTAATTCTAAAAGCTGGAACTACTAATTTTATTTTAAGATACTCTCCAAATAATGGTTCAACTAACTTTTCAACAACTAAAAATGAAATAATTAAATCTGCTATTCCAACAATTAATACTGCCCAGAAAGATGAACGAATTATATAGGCAGTAAATTTATT
>CACEGO010000028.1 GCA_902559075.1 uncultured Pelagibacteraceae bacterium
TACAAAGTAAAAAAACCAATTTTTAATAATAATGAAATTAAGTTAAGTAAAGAACTTAAAAAAGAACTAAACGTTCAGTATAGTAATATTTGTTATATTAATTTAAATTAGAATTATGAAAATTTAATTGGTGGATAATCTAAAATTACTTCGTTCATCCATTCATTTAGTTGTTTTATACGTGTATCAGAAGATGGGTGTGTACTCATAAATTGAGGTGGTTCCTTTCCCTTATTAAATTCTTTCATTCTTTCCCAAATTTTAACTGTTTCTCTAATATCATATCCTGAAAGGGATGAAAAAATCATACCTAAATAATCAGCTTCACTTTCTTGCTTTCTATTAAAAGGGTTCATGATTCCTAGTTGTGCTAATAAACCAACAGTATCCATACCAGTTGTTCTATTAATATCAGATAGAACACCTCCACTAGCAATATCTATAATTCTTGCTCCAGTATTTAACAATACACCTCTACTTGCTCTTTCAACAGAATGTTTTGCAACTGCATGCGCAACTTCATGACCCATTACAGCCGCTAAACCATTCGTATTTTTAGTAACATCGAGTATGCCTGTATAAACTGCAATCTTACCACCAGGCATACACCACGCATTCCTAACTTTTTTGTTATCAATTAATATATATTCCCAATCAAAATTTACTGTTGGATCGCTTAGGTTCGATCTATAAAAATATTCACTAATCGAATCTTCCATTTTTTTACCAATTTCTTTGATTTCATTTAAAGTTTTTTTATCACTACTCATCTTTTCTTTTTCTTTTACTTTTTCATAAATTTGTGCAGCTTGAGCATTTAACTTAGCTTCAGGAATAATTTTTAATTGTTTTCTATCTGTTATTGGTGCAGAAGAGCATGAATGTAGAAAAAAACTACCGCAACCACAACCGACATATGTTAAAAATTTTCTTCTATTCATAAGTGTTTAAAATTGATAATAATATAATAATGAATCTCAACAACAAAATATTAGTTGTATTGTTTATCATTGCAATTATTTTTGTAATCTATGCTAGCTATAGTTAAATATGTCAAAAAAAACACCAAAAAAATCTATTTCTTTAACTCTTAGGAATTATTTTATTGCTGGAGTTGTTGTTTTAATACCTATTGGTTTCACTCTATATCTTACTAAAATTTTAATAGGGATTTCCTCAAACTTAATTCCTAAAAACATAAACCCTAATAGTTACTTACCATTCAATATACCTGGTGTTGAAATAGTAATTTCTGTTTTGTTAATAACCATGGTAGGCGGTCTGTCCGTTTCTTTTTTTGGAAAAAGAATTCTAAAATTAATTGATGATTTATTTAAAAGAATTCCTTTTTTAAGAACTGTTTATTCAGCAATTGTCCAAATGACTGAAACATTTTCAAAAAAAGATGATACTGCGAAAAGTGTAGTTCTAATTGAATATCCAAGAAAAGGTGTATGGGCCGTTGGTTTTGCAACAAAAGAAAACAAAGGTGAAATGGCAGAAAAAACAGGGAAAAAATTAATAAATGTTTTTGTTCCAACTACACCAAACCCAACAAGTGGATTTTTATTGATGTTTCCTATTGAAGACGTCATTTATCTTAATATGACTTTTGAAGAGGCTTCTAAATTTATTGTTTCAGCAGGTACATCTACTAAGAATTCTTAAGCAATATCATTAATTATATCAGCTCGATCGTATAATTTTATTAATGGTTTGAATTTAGATATACTTTCTTTTGAATTTTCAATTCTTCTCATTTCTTTTTCCGCAAGCAAAAATAAATCACTATTATGAATTGGATCTGCTAATTTAAAATTTTTGACTCCACTTTGTTTAAAACCAAGAACGTCACCAAAACCTCTAATCTTCATATCTTCTTCAGAAATAGTAAACCCATCATTAGTTTCTTTAAGAATATTTATTCTTTTTTTAGCGTTATCACTTAAATTATTTTTAAACATAAGAATACAAGTAGAGTCTTTATTGCCTCTTCCAACTCTGCCTCTTAGTTGATGAAGTTGTGAAAGTCCAAATTTATTTGCATTTTCTATAATGATTACGTTTGCATTAGGAAAATCTATTCCTACTTCAATAATGGTTGTGGATACTAATATTTGAAATTTATTTTGTAAAAAATCATTTAGTATTTTTTCTTTTTCAGCAACATCTGTTTTGCCATGCAATAAGCCAACCTGATTAGGGTAATTGTTTTTTAAAAATTCAAATTTCTTTATAGCTGATGAATGGTCCAATTTTTTTGACTCCTCAATCAATGGACATACCCAAAAAATTTGATTTCCTTGATTTATTTCTTTGCTAATGAATTTCAAAATATCATCGATTTTACTTTCTAGCTTACTATAAGTTTTTATTGGTTTTCTATTTTTAGGTTTCTCTCTAATAATTGAAATATCCATATCTCCATAAATAGTCATAGTTAATGTTCTAGGTATTGGAGTTGCGGTCATTAACAATACATCGCAATCTTCTCCACCTTTATCTGATAATCTTTTTCTTTGATTAACTCCAAATTTATGTTGTTCGTCTATAATTATTAATCCAAGTTTTTTAAATTTAACCTTTTTTTGAAAAATTGCGTGTGTGCCAAAAACAATATCAATTTTATTGTTTTCTAAATTTTTTAAAATTTCTTTTTTTTCTTTGTATTCAGATTTACCAGAAATTATTTCTATCTCTAATTTCTTTGAAAATATTTTTTTAGCTAGATTGTAGTGTTGTCTGGCCAATATTTCAGTTGGAGCCATGAAAGCAACCTGAAATCCAGAATTTATTGTATTTAAAGCAGCTATTAAAGAAACAATAGTTTTACCACTTCCAACATCGCCTTGAAGAAGTCTAAACATTTTATTTGTAGAGTTAAGATCTTTATTAATTTCTTCTAGAGCTTTTTTTTGATCTGTGGTTAATGAAAATTCTAATTTATTAATTATTGAATTCTGATTTTTAATATTAATAGTTTTACTTTTCTTTTTAACTTTTCTTATTTTTTTTCTAATTTCTGAATTTACTAAAAAGGTTGAAAATATTTCATCAAAAGCCAATCTTTTATAAAAATCACTTTTATATTTACCTATGTTCTCAGGTCTATGAAGTTCTTTTATAGCTTGATTCCAAGTTATATGTCCAAATTTATTCAATATATATTTTGAATGCCATTCATTTAAATTTGGTAAGTTAGTAATAATTTGGTTTATAATTTTATTATATATTTTTTCACTAATACCATCCGTTAAAGAATATTTGTTATAAACTTTTTTAATTAGCGTAGAGTCTTCTGAAACATATTTAGGGTTTGTTAATTGATATTTATTTCTGAAATTACCTATTTTTCCACTTACGGTAATTTCCTTTCCTAAAGGAAGTATTTTTCTTATATATCCTTCATAACTATTAAAAAAAACACAATCAATTTCTCCTGTTTCATCTTTACATACTACTCTATTTGGAAGGTTCCTTATTCTTGGAAAATTATATTTTAGAGGGATTATTGTTACAGTTTGATTTTCTCCTATTTTTAAATCTTTAATCTTAGATGATAAGCTTCTATCTGTGTAAGACTTTGGTAGTTTCCACAATAAATCAAACAAATTGTTTATATTTTTCTTTTTAAGAAGATTTTGAGTTTTTATACCAACACCTTTTAGTGAATTTAAATCTGATAATAAATATTCATAATTTGTCTTATTTTTCATTAACTACTAATATATTGTAAATTTTATGATCAATATAGATGAATTAAAAAAAAAAATTATTTATCGTTCTAATTATAGAGGTACAAAAGAAATGGACAAACTTCTAGGTACTTTTGTACAAACTTATATTAATAAATTAAGTGAAACAAATTTAATTAATTTAGAAAAACTATTAAATATTGATGATACTAATTTATATAATTTTTACACAGGACTTAAAACTGATTTTGAAATAGAAAGTAATGAGGTCACATTGTTATTTAAAAATTTTAATTACAACAATGATTAATGGCGGAGAGACTGGGATTCGAACCCAGGAAAGAGTTGCCCCTTTGCCGGTTTTCAAGACCGGTGCTTTCAACCGCTCAGCCATCTCTCCGTGAGCAAGGTTTTATAAGTATAAATTATAAATTCAACTAAAAAACAGAGCTTTTTTTTTAAGAAATTTTCAAAAGGTACAAGTTTGGTACAAGTTTCATCCTATAAAATCCTATGATCATTTGGTAAAGTAATGCTATGAAGCGTTTAATAGCATATCTGTTTATCGTTCTTGGTTTGGGCTTAACGTTTAGTGTTAGTACTCATGCTGATTATTTAGAATGTGTTTCAAATAATTTAAAGAATTTAGAAAGAATATTTTACACATCATCATCTAATAAAAAATTACCTAAAAATCTTGCAAATTTATTGATATTTATTGAAGAGGATCTTGAGAATTTTGAAAAAACTACAGATTTATCAAAAATTAAAAATTCAGAATTATATAAAATTTCAAAGAAAGATTTAAAAACACTCCAAAGAGCTTTTTTTGGTACTGTTAAACGAAAACCTAAAGGTGTTAAGTATTCAATCAATTATTGCAACCCAACTCAAGTTGCTAAAGCAGAACCAAGCCAAAATATAAAAGAATTAGAAAAATCTGTTCACGAGCAAAAAGCATCTGAAACTATGTTGTTTAATTTATATAAAAATTATTCATTCGATATAGGACAAATTATAAATGCAAAGACTAACTATACTAAAATGGATGCTTCCAAAGGCAGAGCTTTATTATACCAAAGAATATTATTGTCAAAAACAGAAAAAAATAAATTAGAGCTTGCCTATCTATTAAAAAAATCATTTATGGATGATGATCTAGAAAACGCATTTGTTTTTGAACTATCTAAAATATTAAAAAGTATAAAAGATACACCTTCTACTTATAAATCTTTTTATAAATATTATATTAATCCATATAATGTACAATCTACAACTAATGAGCAAAAATGGATTATTGTTAAACCAATAGAAGAAACCAAAATCATAGAACAAACCCAAATCACTAAAGCAGTAACAAGCCAAAAGCAGAAAGTAGCTAAAAATAAAGATAATTTTATTTGTGTAGAAAATGATAAAAACTCAAATTCTAGTATTCTTCAAAAATATAGATTAATACCTTCGGTTTCACCAGTTATAGTTACTTCAAATTGTTTGTTCAAAATTTATGAAAAAGAATTTAAAAATTCTTATGATAAAATTGATTTAAAATATTCTGGTATTATAACAAGCGTTTCAGGATATGAGTTAAGTCAAATTACAAAAAAAGATAATTTGTTTAATTTAACTTCTGGTTTGATTGAGCTTAATAGAAATTATACTTTAACTAAAGATTTAAGAATTAAATTTAAAAGTGATATTGAAATTGCCAAGGTAGAACCAAGCCAAACGCAGCCTGTTAAAGAATTTACAAAAATCGTTGGTGAGGGAATTGGTTCATATCATATTTCTACTTATGAACTCACTTCAGGAGGCAAACCCACAAAAGATACAAAGTGGAGTTTAAAATATGCAGAAGAACAAGCATGTTTACAGGCACAAAAAAATACTTATAAAAATGCTTTTACAAAATTAGGTGTGCCCACAAGTAATAATATAAATAGATTTTTAATTGCAGCAATCGTAAATAAAAAAGTTTTAAGTAAAGATATAGATATTGATATAAATGAAAAAAATTTAAAATGTGACTATAGTGCAGAGATACTGGTAAAAACTTCTGAATTAAATAAATTTGCTACAAAATCAAAGAAGAAAGTTAAGATTGCTAAAGTAGAAGAACCTAAACAAGAGGAATTTAAACCAGAGAATAAAGATATTGATAATGATGCACCTGTAATTGAGATAGCTCAAAATATTACAGTTGATAGTCAAGTCTATACGTTAAAAGGGAAGGTTAAGGATAAAAGCCAGATATATTTAACAATAGATGGTAGACGAGTTCAGGTTAAAAAGGGGAAGTTTGAATTAGAAAGATTTAACATTGATCCTGATGTTGTAGAAGAAGTTAAGATTGTAGCAATTGATAAATGGAATAATAAAGCTGAAAAAACTATTAAGGTAACTATTGATCTTAAATCAACAGATACTGCTAAATTCTATGAAAACTTAAATCCAAATAACGTTAAGGCTAAAATTGATAATAACAAAATTGCGATCATCATTGGAATTGAGAAATATGAAAACCTTACCAACTTAGATGCTAAGTACGCTAATAGAGATGCCAAAGCATTTAGAGCTTATGCTACTCGTGCTTTAGGAGTTAAGCCTTCAAATATTAAGATGTTAATAGATGATAAGGCAACTAGATCTCAAGCACTAAAAGCATTTAAACTATGGTTACCAAAGATCTCTGGTAAGGGTGGAAAAGAAATTCATATTTTCTTTGCAGGTCATGGTCTTGCATCTGATAATGGTGAGGATTTATTTATAATACCTCAAGATGGTGAGTCTTCTTTATTAGAAGATACGGCCATTTCTAGAGTTGAATTGATATCTCTTATAAAAAAAGTTAACCCTAAATCTGTTACTATGTTTTTTGACACTTGTTATAGCGGTCAAACAAGAGATGAAAGAATGTTAGTTGCAAGCTTAAGACCTTTAAGAATTGTAGCTGATGAACAAGACACACCAGATAATTTTACAATCTTTACTGCTTCTAACTATGACCAAACGTCAGGAAGTATTGAGGAGGCTAAGCATGGTATGTTTTCTTATTATCTAATGAAAGGATTAGAAGGTAAAGCAGACGAGAATAAAGATAAAAAAATTACTAATGGTGAGCTGATTGCTTATTTGCAAGATAACGTTTCACAAGAGGCTTTTACTCAAAACAGAGAGCAAGATCCGATGTTATCAGGAGATCCTGATAAAGTTTTAATTAGTTATAGATAAATAATGAGAGTTTTATTAGCACATCTATTTTTGATTATTAGTTTAAGTTTAATAAATAGTGTCAAGGCAGATGATATTAGAGACTTTCAGATAGAAGGAATGAGTATACGGGATAGCTTGTTAGATTATGTTACAGAGGAAATTATTATCAAAAATTCGTATCATATATATAAGAATAAAGATTTTGTGTCTTTTGTAAATTTTGCTAGACCCGAATCATTATATGATGGTTATCAAGTGAGTTATAAGAATAAAGACAAAAAATATATAATTTATTCACTTGAGGGTATAAAATTGTTCAAAGATAATATTAATGATTGTGAAGTTTTAAGAAAGCAAATTGTTAATGAATTAAAATACTTATTTTCCAATCCTTCAGTAGAGGAGAATATAGGGGAAATATCTGATGGTGATCCTTCTGGTAAAAGCAAAGTAAATATTTCTAGATTTTATCTTAACAAGGACCTAAATCGAGAAGATATACAGATAAGTTGTTATGACTGGGCTGAAGGTTTTAAATTTGAAGATGGAAGTTTAGCAGTAGATAAATTAACTGTGTCAATTGTCACTCAAGAATTCCTAGAATTTTTAAAAAATGAATATAATTAGAATCGGTTATTATAATCCTGTGCCTTGTGATTTGACTAGTTGATTTACCATTATTAATTACAAAACTAAGGAAATCTTGACACACATCGAGCATAGAGAGTAAGTATTATTTATGAGGATAATTTTAGCAGCTCTAGTTTTAATCTTCAGCTTTCAATCCTTAACTAAGGCTGATGAAATTAGCGACTTTCAGATAGAAGGAATGAGTGTTGGTGATAGTTTATTAGAATTAATGACTGAAAAAGAGATATTAGATAAAACAGATCAATTTTATAAAAGCAATAAATATGCACAATTAATTTGTTTATCTAATGGGTTAATTTACGATTATGTACAGTGTGCTTATAAACCGGATGACCCAAATAAATTGATTTATGATGTAACTGGTGTAATTCAATTTGATAACAAAATTGAAGAATGTCTTTTAAAAATGAAAGATATAGAAATCGAAATTACAAATTTTTTTAAAAATACAAAAAAAATTGATTACGGAACTTACAACCACGCTGCTGATAAAACCGGTAAGAGTAAAGCCACAGTTGTTGCATTTGAATTTGATAGTGGTGATAATGTAGTTCTGTATTGTACTAATTGGAGTGAAGAAATAACAAAAAAAAATTATTGGTTAGATGAATTGAAAATATCCTTGTCAAAAAGTGAATTTCAAGATTTTTTAGATAATGAAGCATATAATTAATCACGTAAGTGATTCATAATCCTCTGGTCACATAATGTAAACTGTTTGACGTTTACTCGATTACAATTTACTAGAAATCTTGACACAGATACTACATAGTGAAATGGTGTTTAATATGAAGAGGTTATTACTAATTCTTATCTTAACATTCAGTTTCCAATCTTGGGCCAAGGCAGATGATATAAGAGATTTTCAAATTGAAGGGATAAGTATTGGAGATAGTTTATTAGACTATTTTAGTA
>CACEGO010000029.1 GCA_902559075.1 uncultured Pelagibacteraceae bacterium
CAATAATTATGCCAGTAGCATAAACAATACTTAATATTTTTACTTTACTCATAAATTATTTTTCTTTGATTAAATTTTTTTTAAAAAGAGACATTCCATTTTTGACCTTATAATCATATGACTCTTTAAAACTCTCAAGCTGCCATCCTGTAAGTCTTTTTTTAATTTCATTTAAATTTGCTTTTTTCCATTCATCTGTTGTTTCTTCAAGTTTCCAAAGCCTCATCTCCTCTTTACTTCTCCCACAACCATAGCAATAACCTGTTGAGGGATCAGTCTTACAAATACTTATACAAGGAGAAACAATCATTTTTGTAAATTATTATAAATTTAGATAGATAAATAGATAATTTTTTAACAATTGTCATTGGACAAATAGTTTCAATAATATATAAAACCTCGTAATTTGTGGGGCGATGGCGGAATTGGTAGACGCGTTGGTCTTAGGAACCAATATGGCAACATGTGAAGGTTCGAGTCCTTTTCGCCCTACCATTAAAAATTATGAAAGTCACAGTAGAAAATAAAAAAGGATTAAATAAAGATCTAAAAATTTTTATCGATAAAGAGACGATGAACTCTTATATGGATGAAAAATATGAAGAGATCAAAAGTAGTGTTAACCTTAAAGGATTTAGACCAGGCAAAGTTCCAAGGGAAATTTTAAAAAGACAATTTGGTAAGGCGGTGTTTGGAGAGGTATTAGACAAGGTTCTAAAAGAAACATCAACAAAAGCTCTAGAGGAAAATAAAATTAAACCAGCAGGACAACCAAAGCTTGATTTAAAGACTTATGGCGAGGATAAAGACTTAGAATACGTTTTATCTGTAACAGAACTACCCAAAGTAGAAATTAAATCTTTAGAAAATATTAAGTTTGATGAATACACTGTTAAAATTGATGAAAGTGAAACTGATAAAAGAATAAAAGAAATAGCTAAAAATCAACCAAATTTTAAAGAAGGTACTCCTGATACAAAAGCCAAAAAGGGTGATTTGGTCTCATTAGATTACAAAGCAACAGTTGATGGTAAAGATTTTAAAGGCAGTGAAGGAAAAAATACTCAATTAACTTTAGGTAAAGAATTATTTTTAAAAGGCTTCGATGAACAATTGATTGGAGTCAAAAAAAATGATGAAAAAATTATAGAAGCAACTTTGCCAGAAAATTTCCCAGAAAAAGAATTGGTAAATAAGAAAGCTAAATTTAATTGTAAGATTTTAAGTGTTAAACAATCGGAAGAGGTAAAAATCGATGATGACTTCGCAAAAAATTTAGGAGCAAAAGATTTAAAAGACTTAAAAAAATTAATTTCTAAACAAATAAATGATGAATTTAAAAATTCATTAGATCAATTGTCTAAAAACCAAATCTTAAAAGAAATAGAGAAAATAAAAGTAGATGAAGTTCCTGAAAATTTAGTTGAAGAAGAAGTAAAAATTCTTTCTCAAAGTATGTCAGAGGAAGAGGCAAAGAAAAATAAAAAGACTTTTGAAGATAAAGCTAAAATAAGAATTAAAACAGGATTAATCTTAAATGAATTTGGAGAAAAAAATCAGATTAAAGTTACTGAACAAGAAGTTCAAGCAGAAGTCCAAAAACAATTAAGAATGATGCCTGGACAAGAAAAAATGGTTATGGATTTTTATCAAAAAAATCCTTCCGCATTGGCAAGCCTTAGAGGAACAGTCTATGAGGAGAAAATTTTGAATTCTATTAAGGAAAAAGGTAAAGCAAATAAAAAAGAAATTTCAAAAGAGGAAGCAGAAAAAATTTTAAAAGATGCTAATGCTAATGATCAGAGCCAAAAGGAAGAAAAAAAAGAAATAAAGAAAAAATCAACCAGAACATCTGCTAAAGAAAAAAAACCAGCTACCAAAAAGGTAAAATCCAAGCCAGCAGGTAAAAAGACAAAAAAAGTTAGCAAAAAGTAATCTCAAGTTGTATAAGTAGAACGAATCAACTTATGACAACAAAATTATCAGAACATATGAGTAATCTTGTACCAATGGTAGTTGAGCAATCTAGCAAAGGGGAAAGAGCTTATGATATTTATTCTAGACTTCTAAAAGAAAGAATAATTTTTTTAACAGGTCAGATAAATGATAACGTAGCATCGTTAATTACTGCTCAATTATTATTTTTAGAAGCTGAAGACCCTAAAAAGGAAATTTATTTATATATTAATAGTCCTGGAGGATTAGTTACAGCAGGCCTGGGTATTTATGACACTATGCAATATATCAAACCAGATATTTCGACATTATGTATTGGCCAGGCTGCGTCCATGGGCTCTTTTTTATTGGCAGCAGGAACTAAAGGGAAAAGATTTTCTTTACCTAATTCTAGAATAATGGTTCATCAACCATCTGCAGGTTACCAAGGTCAAGCAACAGATATAGAAATTCATGCAAAAGAAGTATTGTCTTTAAAAAAAAGATTAAATGAAATTTATTCAAAACATACAGGTAAAAGTGTTGATGAAATTAAATCTGCCTTAGAAAGAGATAATTTTATGACCGCAGATGTCGCACAATCATTTGGTCTTATTGACCAAGTAGTAGAAAAAAGATCTTAATACACCATATATTGTTTTATGATTAATCCTAACTTGATAACTATGAGTCATCTATAATAAAGTAAGTTAATTGATTCGTTTAAAAAACTAATATGACAACAAATAATAAAAATATTCTTTACTGCTCTTTTTGTGGAAAGAGCCAACATGAGGTAAGAAAGTTAATTGCTGGTCCAACAGTATTTATATGTGATGAATGCGTTGAACTTTGTATGGATATCATCAAAGAGGAGAATAAAGATACTTTTGTAAAACATCAGGATGGTCTTCCTTCACCAAAAGAAATTTGTTCTGTTTTGGATGATTATGTAATTGGACAAGCTCATGCTAAAAAAGTTTTATCTGTAGCAGTTCACAACCATTACAAAAGATTAAATTACGAGAGCAAAACTAGTAAAAATGTTGAATTGTCAAAATCTAATATACTTTTAGTAGGTCCCACAGGTTGTGGTAAAACATTACTTGCTCAAACTCTTGCTAGAATTTTAGATGTTCCGTTTACGATGGCAGATGCAACAACTCTAACAGAAGCAGGTTATGTAGGTGAAGATGTAGAAAATATAATTTTAAAATTATTACAAGCTTCAGATTATAATGTTGAAAAAGCTCAACGAGGAATTGTTTACATTGATGAAGTGGATAAAATAAGTAGAAAATCTGAAAATCCTTCAATAACAAGAGATGTGTCTGGAGAAGGAGTTCAGCAAGCTCTTCTTAAAATAATGGAAGGAACAGTAGCAAGTGTTCCACCTCAAGGTGGTAGAAAGCACCCTCAACAAGAATTTTTGCAAGTTGATACTACAAATATATTATTTATTTGTGGTGGTGCCTTTGCTGGGCTTGATAAAATCATTTCTCAAAGGGATAAAGGAACATCAATTGGTTTTGGAGCTGATGTAAAAAATACTCAAGATAAAAAAACAGGTGAGTGGATGAAAGGACTTGAGCCCGAGGATTTATTAAAATTTGGGTTAATTCCCGAATTTATTGGAAGACTTCCTATGATAGCAACATTAGAAGACTTAGATGAAAAATCTTTAATTAAAATATTACAGGAACCAAAAAATTCTTTAACAAAGCAATATCAAGAGTTGTTTAAATTAGATGGCGCTAAATTAATATTTAAAGAAAATGCCTTAAAAGAAATAGCTCAAAAAGCAATTAGTAAAAAGACAGGTGCAAGAGGCTTGAGATCTATACTTGAAAATATCCTGCTTAAAACAATGTATGATCTACCTAGCCAAGAGAATATTGAAGAAGTGATTGTTGATGCTGGTGCAGCAAAAGGACAATCACAGCCAATTTTAGTACATACAAAAAGCGAGGAAAAATCTAAGCCAAATAAAACAACAGCGGCGTAATACCCTTGATAAACAGTAAAAACCTATTGCAATATAAAATATAATATCCATATTATGAATATGGATGTCAAAATATCACTACCATTACTACCTTTAAGAGACATTGTTGTGTTTCCAAGTATGGTTATTCCATTATTTGTTGGAAGGGATAAATCAATATCTGCTTTAAACGAAGTAATGAAGAAAGATAAAAAAATTATATTAGTTACTCAAAAAAATTCTGAAATAGATGATCCAAAAAAAAACAGATGTTTTTATGTATGGTTGTGAAGGTAGTATTTTACAATTATTAAAACTACCAGATGGAACTGTAAAAGTATTAGTAGAAGGTATTAAAAGAGTTAAAATTTTAGACTTTAATGATAACGACAAATTTATCACTTGTGATTATACCTATTATAACGATGTGTTAATAAAAGATGAAGATTTATTTCCATTAGCATCAACTGCGTTAAGACGACTAGAAAAACTTTCATCCATAAATAAAAAAATATCTAATGAAACAATAAACACTATAAAACAATTAAAAGATCCATCAAAGATAGCTGATAATATAGCTTCTCATATAACAGCAAGTATTTCTGAGAAGCAACAAATTTTTGAGACAGTAGATGTTAAAAAAAGATTAAATGCCATTATTAAAATTATGGAGAACGAAACTAGCATTATAGGTGTTGAAAAAAGAATTAGAGGAAGAGTTAAAACTCAAATGGAAAAAACTCAAAGAGAATATTATTTAAATGAACAATTAAAAGCGATTCAAAAAGAACTAGGTGAAATTGAAGATGGCAAGGATGAAACTACAAGTTTAAATAAAGCTATCACAAAAGCTAAAATGCCTAAAGAGGTAGAAAAGAAATGTCTCCAAGAACTTAAGAAATTAAAAAATATGTCTCCAATGTCTGCAGAAGCAACAGTGGTTAGAAATTATTTGGATTGGATGACAGAACTACCTTGGCATAAAAAAAGTGAAGTTGATATTGATCTAAAAAAAGCATTAGAAATTCTTGACAAAGATCACTTTGGTTTAGAAAAAGTTAAAGAAAGAATTGTAGAATTTTTGGCGGTTCAAAAGAGAATGAAAAAAATCAAAGGTCCAATTTTGTGTTTAGTAGGACCTCCAGGTGTTGGTAAGACTTCTTTGGGTAAATCAATTGCAAAAGCTACAAATAGAGAATTTGTAAGGATGTCTGTTGGAGGAATGAGAGATGAAGCTGAGATTAGAGGACATAGAAGAACTTATATTGGTTCATTACCTGGTAAAATCATACAACTGATGAAAAAAGCTGGAACAAAAAATCCTCTAATATTATTAGATGAAATAGATAAAATTGGAAATGACTATAGAGGAGATCCATCTTCAGCTTTACTTGAAGCTTTAGATCCAGAACAAAATACGACGTTCAATGATCATTATTTAGAAGTAGATTATGATCTGTCTGATGTAATGTTTGTAACAACAGCAAATACTTTAAATATTCTTCCTCCGTTACTAGATAGAATGGAAGTAATTAGACTTGCTGGCTACACTGAAGATGAAAAAATAAGTATTGCTAACAAATATTTATTGCCAAAACAAATTAAAGATAATGGTGTTAAAGAACAAGAAATGAAATTAGAGGATAATATTATTAAAGAAGTAATTAGGGGATACACAAAAGAGTCAGGAGTAAGAAATTTAGAGAGAGAAATTTCAAAACTTGCAAGAAAAGTTGTAAAAAAAATTGTTGCTGGAGAAGAAAACGAGGTTGAAATTAACAATAAAAATCTCTCAGACTTTCTTGGTGTTGCTAAATTTAAATTTGGTGAACTAGAATCAGAAAATAGAGTGGGAATTGTAACCGGCCTTGCTTGGACAGAATATGGTGGGGAAATTTTAAAAATTGAGACTGTTACTATGCCTGGTAAGGGTAGAATGCAAATTACAGGTAAACTAGGTGACGTGATGCAAGAGTCTGTTAAAGCAGCAAAATCTTTTGTAAGATCTAAATGTTTAGAATACGGAATTATCCCCCCACTATTTGAAAAGAAAGATTTTCATATTCATGTTCCAGAGGGTGCAACTCCTAAAGATGGACCTTCGGCTGGTATTGGTATGGTTACATCTATTGTCTCTTCTATAACAAATATACCTGTGAGAAGAGACTTAGCCATGACAGGTGAAGTTACATTAACCGGTCAAGTACTACCTATTGGAGGATTAAAAGAAAAATTATTAGCAGCACATAGAGCGGGTATAAAAGAAGTGTTAATTCCCAAAGAAAATCAAAAAGATCTTGTAGATATGCCAAAAAAAATTACTGATGATATAAAAATAACACCTGTTGAATACGCAGATCAGGTAATTAAAATAGCTTTAATAAAAGAATTAAAACCTACTGAGTGGGTAGAAGTTGAGATTTCTAAAAAAGATGATAAGTCACAAGCTAGTATTCAATAATTTTTTTCTATCAAAGAACATCATTTTTATCTTTTAGTTTTAAAAACAATATTTTTTGCTATTTTTTTGATATTAATAGCTCTTGACGTAAGTATACTAAAAGATATAAAACACTGTATTTTTGGGTTATGGGCGGTTAGCTCAGTTGGTAGAGCATCTCGTTTACACCGAGGGGGTCAAAGGTTCGAGTCCTTTACTGCCCACCAAAGATAATTAAGTGGGGGTGTAGCTCAGTTGGTTAGAGCGATCGCCTGTCACGCGATAGGTCGAGGGTTCGAGTCCCTTCACTCCCGCCACTTTTTCATGAATAATATTAGTAAAAGCTTAAACTACTGATTTTGTTATGTTTTTTAAATAAGATTTTGTAAACAATTGATTTTGTTGACTTTTTTTTATTATAAATGTGACGTATCAACGCTTCAACATAAAATAAAAACTGATATATAGACTTTCATGTTATCTGATTTTCTTAAGGATTATTTACCAATAATTATTTTTTTAATTATAGCTCTAGGATTGAGTTGTGCATTTGTGGTAATTAATTTTATTCTATCGCCAAAAAAACCTGATCCAGAAAAACTATCTGCTTATGAATGTGGTTTTGAACCTTTTGAAGACTCAAGGTTAGAGTTTGATGTTAGATTTTATTTGGTTGCAATACTATTTATTATATTTGATTTGGAAATAGCCTTTCTGTTTCCATGGGCAATTTCTCTTGGCAATATTGGATTGTTAGGTTTTTCATCAATGATGATATTTTTATTCATTCTCACAATAGGTTTTATTTACGAATGGAAAAAAGGCGCTTTAGATTGGGAATAAAATTATAAATCAAAATGAATAATAAAATAGATCAAGTTCCAGATGAATTTAAAAAACTTGCTGATGATTTTAGTAAGAATGGATTTATAACCACATCATTTGATAACCTTATTAATTGGTCTAGGTCTGGATCACTTCATTGGATGACGTTTGGCCTTGCTTGTTGTGCAGTAGAAATGATGCAAACATCAATGCCAAGATACGATCTTGAAAGATTTGGTGCTGCACCGAGAGCTTCACCAAGACAATCTGATGTAATGATAGTTGCTGGTACTTTAACTAATAAAATGGCACCAGCTTTGCGTAAAGTTTATGATCAAATGCCAGAACCAAGGTATGTAATTTCAATGGGAAGCTGTGCAAATGGAGGAGGATATTATCATTATTCTTATTCAGTAGTAAGAGGTTGTGATCGAATAGTTCCTGTAGATGTATATGTGCCAGGGTGTCCACCATCTGCAGAAGCATTACTTTACGGAATATTACAACTTCAAAAGAAAATTAGAGAAAAAGGATCAACCATAAGATAGATATGAATAATTTAGAAGATTTGGAAAAAAAATTAAATTCAGAGTTAACTACAAAAATTAATAAATCTGAAATTAAGCATAATCAAATTTATCTTGAAACTGATAAAGATGACTTAATAGATGTTTCATTGTTTTTAAAAACAAATAGTGAAACAAAGTTTAGACAATTAATCGATGTAACAGTTGTTGATTATCCTGAAAGAAATAAAAGATTTGATGTAGTT
>CACEGO010000030.1 GCA_902559075.1 uncultured Pelagibacteraceae bacterium
TTATCTATGTATATAAAGAACCTTTCAAGTAATCAATGTATTTTTGGTATTTATGATGGTAGAAAACATTTGGCCAATTTTAAAATTACAATTAAGGAAAAAGTAGCTGAAATTGGTTTTTTGGTATTTTTGAAACATAGAGGAAAAAAATTGATATATAAAAACTTTGAAAAAATAAAAAACTTGTATTTGCTAAAAAAAAATAAAATAAAATATTTAATATTAGGTGTTGATAAAAAAAATAAACGAGCAATAAATTTGTATAAAAATCTAGGTTTTAAATTTAAACGTGATAGCAATAAAATTATGAATTATAAGCTGTAATAAATATTAATTTATAATTTAAAATACAGTATTTAGATATGATTTGTTGATTTACTTATTATATTAAAATAAAATATTTGATAGATAATGATTAATAAAAAAAAAGATAAAGATAATTTTTATTTAATTGCTGAAATAGGACATAATCACCAAGGTAATTTGAAAAAAGCCTTTGACTTATTTAGGGCAGCTAAAGAATCAGGAGCTCATGCTGTAAAGCTTCAAAAAAGAGATAATAAAAGGCTTTATACTAAAAAATTTTACAATAAATCATATGACCACAGAAATAGTTACGGAGAAACATATGGCTTACACAGAGATGCGTTGGAATTTGGTGAGTCTGAATATAAAGAATTAAAAAATTATGCAAAGGAACTGGATATAGATTTTTTTGCCACACCATTTGATATATGGAGTATTGAATTTTTAGAGAAACTTGAAATGCCATTTTATAAAATAGCTTCAGCAGATTTAACCAATCATCCTTTGCAGACAGAAATAGCGAAATTGAATAAAAAAATATTTTTGAGCACTGGAGGAGGTAATTTAGATCAAGTGAAGAGAGCTAAAGAGAATATAAATAAATTTCATAATAATCTGGCTATTCTTCATTGTACAGCAGCGTACCCATCTCCTTTAGAAGATATGAATTTAAATGTGGTAAGTACCTATAAGCAAAATTTTAAAGATAATGAAATTGGACTGTCGGATCATGAAAATGGAATAGATGCTGCTCCAATAGCTTATCTTCTTGGAGCAAGAGTCTTTGAGAAACATTTTACTCTTGATAGATCACTTAAGGGAACTGACCACTCTTTTTCACTAGAGCCGCAAGGATTAAGTAAACTTTCAAGGAATTTAAAAAGAATACCAATTCTACTAGGCAGTCATGAAAAAAAGCTTTTAGAAAATGAAGTCGCCCCTTTAACAAAAATGTTAAAATCAATAGTTGCTAAAAAAAAAATTTTAAAAGGTACAATTATTTCAGCAGATCACTTATCTTTTAAATCACCTGGTGGAGGAATTACACCTGATTTAGTTAAAAAAGTAATTGGAAAAAAAATAAATAAAAACTTGAATGAAGATGATTTAATTTTAGAAGCAGATTTATATGAATAACAAATTTAAAAATGTTAAATTCCCAAAACCCAAAAAAGTTGGAAAAAGAGATTGGGGTCATGAAATTTTATTAACTTTGATACCAAAGAAAATTTCTTTAAAAAAAATTATTATAAAAAAAGGTAAAAAAGGTGGACTTCAATATCACAATAAAAAAAATGAGTGTGGCTATATAGAGTCTGGGAAACTTATGGTTAAATTTGATAATGGTAAAGGTAAGCTTATTTCTAAAATATTAAAAAAAGGTGATACTTTCCATTTTCCACCTGGTGCAATACATCAAGAAAAAGCTATTACGAATTGTACTATTATTGAAGCTTCAACTCCACATTTCAATGATAGAGTTAGAGTAGAAAAAAAATATGGTTTAAAGAGTACTGGAGGTCTTCCTTCGACATCTACTAAAGATATTATTTTCAAGTAAATTAATGTTCAGCAAAAAAAAACCAAAAAAAATAGTTGCCCTCATACCAGCAAGATCAGGATCCAAAAGAATAAAAGATAAAAATATTTTAAAATTAAAAAATCATCCACTTTTAGCTTATTCAATTCAAGCAGCAAAGAAATCAAATTTATTTAGTAGGATAATTGTATCAACCGACTCTTTACGGTATAAAAAAATTGCAGAAAAGTATGGAGCAGAAGTTCCATTTTTAAGACCAAAAAAAATTTCTTCAGATATTTCTTATGATTTTGAGTGGGTTAAATATACAATAGATAAATTAGAGGAAAAATTCGATATTTTTTTTATTTTAAGACCTACTAATCCATTCAGAAATTCTAAAACAATAAAAAAGGCTTGGAATGTCTTTAAAAAATATAAGTATAAATTTTCAGTGCGAGGTTTAAGTTATTCAAAAAATCATCCAGCAAAAATGTGGATAAGATCAGGCAAATTTATTAAACCAATAATGAGAGGAAAATATAAAAATCAACCGTATTATAATTGTCAATTTACAGTTTTACCAAAAATACTCCTTCAAAACGCTAGCATTGAAATATCTAATTCTTCTGTATTAAATAAAAATAAAACTATTACTTCAAATAAAATTGTTCCTTTTATTATGAGCGACATAGAAGGACATGATATCAATTATATTGATGACTTCAAAAAGATAGGTAAGAAAAAATTAAGATATCTTGAAAAAATATAATTTTTTCATTTCATATAACTTAACAATTTATTTTTAACTTTTTTATATATTAATTTTGAAACTTTTTTTGGATGACCTTTTTTTAAATTTGAGTAAGGTATATAGTGGCTACAAGTGTTACAACTTTTTGGAATTTTCCCCTCAAACCATTCATTTCTAATTTTGTTATAAGTTTTATTATTCCATGCATCTTTTAAATTGCTAAAGTTTTTAATATTTTCTGTCCATAAGTCAGGTTCAACTCTGCATGCACATCCTTGAATTGTTCCATCAACTAAAATCTCTAATTTTCTAAATAAAGCATAACAGGGTTTAGTTTTATCCATTTGCTTTTTAAATTCCTGATTTCTCGGTAAATCCTCTTTTTTTATAATTCCTTTAAAATCATCCCATTGATTATCTAAAAATTCTACATCTGATTTTGGTATGTAGGAAACTATTTTATTATAGAGATCACTTTTCAAAAAATTATCAAAAGGTTTATCCTGTCTCAAAAGAAGTTTTATTCTGACTTTATTATTATTTTTTTTATTAACTTCTAAAAGATTTAGAATATTATTTTTTACTTGATCAAACTTATCTACACCATAAACTCTTTTATAATCTTCTTTACCAGACAAGCAGGTTGATAAATCAATATCAGACACACCTGAATTAATTAATTTTTGTAAATCAAATCTGTCCAAAAGTATTGCATTTGTATAAAAAGAAAGTCCTTTTATGTTTTTATATCTAGCTCTTATGTCTTCAAGTATTTCAATTAAGTTTGGAATTGCTGTGATCTCACCTAAAATTGGCGAAAGTGTAAATGAGCCCCCTCCAGATTCGTTATAAACACTCAAAGTATGGTGCAAAACTTCTAAATTAGGTTTAATTTTTTTTCTTGGATCTGCTCCTACCTTTCCATAACCACAAAACGAACATCTGGCATTACAAATATTTATTGCTTCATAGCCCACTGAACTTGGTAAAGATAAATTTCTAAAATCTTTCTCATAGACATATATATTTTTATTTTTATATAAAATAGTTAAAAATTTTTTGTAAAGTTTTTCAAATATATTCAAATTAGTTTGATAGTTCATCATCATAGTAATTGTAATATGAATTTATTAAGTTGCAAATCTGTTATATAAACTTAAAGCTTATGATATCAATTAAAATCGATCTTAACAGTTATATACAAAAATTCAATCAAAGTTTCCAAGATTTAGTTATTAATAAGTTTAAAGCAAGGCTATATAAGTATATTTTAGTACTATCATATAATTTCGATTTATCAATATTAGATAATTTCATAAAAAAAAAAATTATATTTAAAAAACTTAATTACCCAACAGTATGGTTACTTAATTATGAAAGATCACTAGCAGAAAAAGAATTTTTTCAAAAAAAGAATTATAATATTCTTTTGATTGAAAATTTATTCTTGAAAGAACTAATTCTTTTTTTTGGTGAAGATATTTATAAAAAAGTGAAAAACAAAAAATGCAATGGTAAAGTAAAATTTTTAAGATCTATACTTAATAAGTATAATTTGAGATTAATAATCAGCCCAGCATTACATTATAAAATTAATCTAGTAGGGTATTTATTTCGCAAAAAAGATATTAAGTTTTTAATATATCATAGAGAATGTTATAATTTCTCTAAAAATCATATTAAAGGTTTTAAAACATTCCTTAAAGATAACAATTTTTATTGGAAGTTAGTTGATTGTTTTATTTTTCATAATGAGTTTTATAAAAAACTTTTTTCAAATAATTCAAAAATTCTAAAAAATAAAACTAAAGTAATCGGACCACTTAGGTTTAGCAAGTTGAAATTTTTAAAAAAAAATAATAACTATAATCAAAAAAGAAAAATTACTTTTTTTGCTTTTACACCATCATATGCTGCTTGGGTTCATTCAAATAAATATAATAAATTTGTAAAGAATCCAAATCCATTTGGAAATATTTCTTATTATTTGAAAACAAAACTTCTTGAGAATAAATATGAACGTGAAATTTATTTTTACGATGCATTTATTCAATCTAATATTATTTTTGCCGAAAATGCACTTATGTTTCCAGAGTATGAATTTGAGATTAAATTAAAGTGGAAAGATGAAAGATGGATAGGACTAATTTATAAAATCATCAAAATAAAGTTAGGAAAATACCCAAAAAATTTAGTAATTTCGTATGATAGTAATGTTTGGTCAAAGATTCAAAATTCTTTTTTAATATGTGGATATGGATCTACTACACTTCTGGAGGCAGGTTATCTGAAGACTCCTTCAGCACAATTTATTTGTGGAGAATTATTAAATAAAAAATATAAAAATAGAAATCGAATAATTTCACATTATAAATCGTTCAAGTTGATTAAAAATAGTAGAGATTTAACAAATCTTATAGAAAATAAATCTAATTTATTTTCAAAAAAGCTATATAAAATGCAAAAAAATAATTTTTTTTCATATGTAGCGAATATTGAAAAAGATAATCTTGAAAAAAAGTTTGAAAAATTAGTTAAAAATTTAATCTGATGTATTTTCTATTTAAAAATTTTTTTCGTATTACTTATAATAGATCACTAATAAAATTTATAATTATTATGGTTCTTAATTTTTTTGTATTTTTTTTTGAATTTGTATCTTTAATATCTGTAATTCCCTTAATTTCATTAATTTTTGAAAATTCAGAAAACTTAAATGAAGGATTAAACTATTTTCTTAGGTTTTTTCATATTTTCTTTAATGATCTAACTATTAAAAATTTAGTTGTTTTTGTAATTGCATTAAGTATCTCTAAATTTTTTGTTCATTTTTTCTCTATTTATCTACAAGAAAAATTTACACTCAAAAGTTGTCAGAGTATTCAAAAGAATATTTTGAACAACATAATAAGATCTAACTATGGTTATTTAATAAAATTAAAAACAACAAGAATTTCTAATTATATTTTTCCAGAAATTAATAGAGTAAGAGTTTCTTGTATAGCTCTTAATAGTTTTTTGTATAATTTTATGTCAATTATTGTTCTATTTATTGGATCTACTTTTATAAACATCTATTTTTCATTAATTTCTGTTGTATTGGGAGTTTTTTATTTTTCATTACTTAGTCCAATTAATTTCTTTTTCTCTAAACAGGGGAAGATTCAAAGAAATACAAGAAATGCAATATTACAAAAAATTCAGATAATGTTTAATAATTTTAAGAATTTTAAAATCATAAACAAAAACTCTCTATTTATAAATGAAATTTCTTACTCTGTTGAAAATCTTTTTAAGTCAGAGATTAGATTGTCTATTGTTAAGGCAATAGTTAGAAATCTTTACGAACCAGTTTTAATAATTTTAGCTCTATTATTAATATATTATTTTTACACATCGCTTACCTTTTTCCAATTTTCTGAACTGGGAGCATTGTTTTTAATTTTTTCTAGAATATTTTCTAGATTTGGAACTATGGTTCAAGCTGCAAATAAATTTTATCTTGGTAAAAGTTCTTTGATAGCAATCAACGAGCAAGAGAGAAGCTCTTTTGAAAATAAAGAGATATCATCTGGACAAAATATTTTAAAAATTGATGATATAGAATTTAAAAATTGTTATTTTTCTTATGGTGATAAAAATGTATTTTCAAATCTAAATTTCAAAATTAAAAAAGGAACAATTTGCTCAATATATGGTAAGTCTGGATCTGGCAAAACAACTATAGCTGATTTATTGGTAGGATTAATAAATATTAAAGATGGAGAAATACTATTAAACAGCCAAAACATGAAAAATTTCAATATTCTTTCTTTAAGACAAAAAATTGGATATGTAACTCAGGATAGTTATTTATTTAATGGATCGCTTAGATATAACATATCTTTGAGTAATGATAATGATAAAGACAAAGATATAAGTTCTATATTAGAGATGTTGGAGCTAAAAAGTCTTTTTTTAGACGAAAAAATTAATTTAGATAAAAATATTTACGATAAAGCACTAAACATATCTGGGGGACAAAAGCAAAGAATTTTGATTGCTAGAGAAATGCATAAAAAGCCAGACGTAATTATATTTGATGAGACTTTAAGTCAGCTACATAAAGATATAAGACTAAGAGTTTTTGATATAGTTAAAAAATTAAATCCGCAAATTACAATTTTAAATCTTACACACAATGATGAATTTAAAAAAATCTCGGAGCAAGTATTAGAAATTTAATTTTTTTATTTTTTTTGCTGGATTTCCGAATACCAAACAATTTTTATCTACATTTTTTGTAACAACTGAGCCAGCGCCTACAAAACTATTTTCACTAACGACAATTCCACAAACTATTGTAGCATTTGCTCCTATTGTACATCCTTTTTTAAGCAATGTTCTTACAAATTTTTTTTTTTGATTAATTTTACTTCTTGGGTATTTTACATTAGTAAATACACAACTTGGACCAAGAAAAACATCGTCTTCAATTGTTACTCCATCATAGATACTAACATTATTTTGTATTTTACAATTTTTTCCGATTACAACATTTGGTCCTATGCAAACATTTTGTCCGATTGAACTATCATCACCTATTGAACAATTTTCATGGATTGATGTGTACCGCCAAATTTTAACATTTTTACCAATTTTTGAACTTTTATGTACATAAGATGTTTTGTGTATAAATTTTATCTTTTTATTCATATCATTTAAGTTTTTTGATAGCTTCTTCGAGTAAGCCATATATTTTTAAACTTTCATCAATATTTGAAATTGGTTTTTTTTTAAATTTTGCACAATTTAAAAAATATTTTATTTCATCAAATAATGCATCGTTTTTTTTAATTTTAATATAAGAAAATTTTTTTGAATTCAATACATATGAATCATTTTGTAAAGATAGAGGTTCATGTATACACATAATTTTTTTATTCCAGTCTTGAGTATCATCAAATACTAGCATTTTTTTACTTCCAATTATTACAAATTTTTGTTCTTTGAATGGACTTAACCAATTGACAAAAATATGAGAATTAATTTTTTCTTTAAAGCTGAAATTTATGATAGAATTGTCATATACTTTTTTACTAAGTATTTTTGAGCCAGAACAACTAGTAATTACTGGTTTAGATTTCATTATAGCTAAAATCATTGATAAATCATGAGGCGCAAAACTAGATAATATATTTTCATGTTTGCGTAATTTTCCAAAACTTAATCGATTTGA
>CACEGO010000031.1 GCA_902559075.1 uncultured Pelagibacteraceae bacterium
ATTTCCAAGGTTTTGAGTGGTTACAATGAGAACGAAATTATTTTAGTCTCAAAAAGTCCAAATAAAATAGGATTTTTTGAAAAGTTTTTTCAACTATTCAGCTAAAATTGTTTTTTCTGGTAACATTAGTTGTTTTTTAATTTTTAATCTTTCAAAATAAAAAGGTTAAGTGTCTTACTTAACCCAAAAAACAATTAAAAATAATGTTTCATTTAGCGGAGTTGCTCTTCATAGTGGCTTAGAAGTTAATTTATGTATAAAGCCTGCAGAGGTAAATTCTGGAATAATTTTTAAAAGAGTTGATTTAAAAGATAATAATTTAGTTTTCCCAAATTTTATGAATGTTACTAGCACTTCATTAAATACAACTATTGAAAACGAATTTGGAGCAAAAGTATCAACAATAGAACACCTGATGGGAGCATTATTTGGTTTAGGTATAGACAATGCTTTAATTGAAATTGATAATGAAGAAGTTCCAATTTTAGATGGTTCAGCAAAAGTTTTTATTGAAAAAATTGTTAAAGCAGGAATTGAAATTAGTAATTCACCTATAAAAATAATTAAAATTAATAAAGAAGTTAAATTTTCAGATGGTGAGAGATTTATATTAATAAAGCCATCAACGCTAAGTTTGGATATAGAATTTAAGCTTAAATATAAAAATGAAATTATTGGAAACCAAAAAAACAAAGTCAAAGTTTATGATGATGATTTAAATGATATTTATAATTCAAGGACGTATTGTTTATATGAGGATATAGAAATGATTAAAAAAAAGGGGCTAGCAAAGGGTGGTAGCTTAGAAAACGCAATTGTTGTTAAAGATAACGAAGTGTTAAATCCCGAAGGATTAAGAAACGAAAAAGAATTTGTAAATCACAAAATATTGGATTGCATTGGTGATTTATACACTTCTGGATATAGAATTGTTGCATCAGTAGAATGCTCTCAAGGAGGTCATTATTTGACAAATCAACTATTAAGAAAAGTTTTCCAAAATGAGGAAAATTTTTCAATTTTAGAAATAAAAGAAAAAAACCTTCCACATACATTGATAAATAAAAGATTGTTGAGATCAATAGCTTAATAATAAAAGATAACTTTAAAAACTTATTTTAAATAAGTATAACGTTTAAGTATTATGAATAGATTAATTTTACTATTAAGCATTTTTATTTTGATTGCATCTTGCGCAAAGGAAATAGGTAAAAAATCTATAATAAAAGAAAAAAGTTTAGATGACCAAGTTAGAGAAGCTTATTTGAAAGGACTAGAGTCTTTAGAAGAAGGTGATGTTATATTTGCTGCAAGAAAATTTAATGAGGTTGAAATTTTATTTCCCCAATCTGATCTTGCTCCAAAGGCCTCACTAATGGCAGCATATTCATACTATACCCAGGATTATTATGAGGATACGATAATGGAGCTGCAAAGATTTTTAAAAATTTATCCCAAAGATAAAAACTTAGATTACGCATATTATTTATTGGCAATATCTCATTACGAGCAAATTGTAGATGAAAAAAAAGATACCTTTTCTATTTTAAAAGCAAAAGAATATTTTGAATATATTAATTTAACTTATCCGAATACAGAATATTCTATTGATGCAAGTTTTAAGATAGAACTGATAAATGATATTTTAGCAGCCAAAGAACTATATGTAGGAAGATACTATGTTGATAAAAAAAAATGGATACCAGCAATTAATAGATTTAAAAACGTTGTAAACGAATTTGATACTACAATTTATGTGGAAGAAGCTTTATATAGACTGGTAGAGGTTTATTATTTATTAGGACTTAAGGAAGAAGCTAAAAAATATGCAAAATTATTGGGGTACAATTATCAATCTTCTCAATGGTATGAAAATTCATATATTATTTTTGACGAAACATACAAAAAAAGAGAGATAAAAAAAAATAAAGAAAAAAATAACTTAGTTAAAAAAATCAAAACTTTTTTGAATATTGATGAATAAAAAAGAAATTCTTTTTGATTATAAAAAAAAAATAGAAAAATTTAAGCATTTAAATAAAGCATACTATGATGACAGTGATCCAAAAGTTTCTGATGGGGAATATGATGATTTAAAAAAAAAAATTTTAAAATTAGAAAATGAGTATAATTTTCTTAAATCTAAATTTTCGCCATCAAATATTGTTGGTTTTAAACCTTCTAAAAATTTTAAAAAATCACTACATAAAGTACCAATGTTATCTCTTGGAAATGCATTTAATGAGGAAGATTTAGTAAACTTTGAAAAAAAAATAATTAATTTTTTATCTCTACATAAAAATTATGAAATATTTTATAGCGCAGAGCCTAAAATTGACGGAATTTCAGCTTCATTAACATTTAAAAAGGGAAAATTTTATAAAGGACTTTCCAGAGGTGACGGTAAGGAAGGAGAAGATATTACTGAAAATCTCTCAACAATTAGTGATATTCCTAAAACTATATTATCTGAGGATTTCCCCGATGAGATTGATATAAGAGGTGAGGTTTTTATTCAAAATAGTGATTTTAAAAATCTAAATGAAAAATTTGCAAATCCTAGAAACGCAGCTTCAGGTTCTTTAAGACAAAAAAATCCTAAGGATACAAAAAAAATTCCTTTAAAATTTATTGCGTATACATATGGATATGAAAAAGGATTATCAGTTAATGATCAGTTTAACTTTTTAAAAAAATTAAATGAATGGGGATTTCAAACAAATCCATTAAATAAACTTATTTCAGGAGTTAAAAATTTATTAAAAAATTACATTGAAGTAGAAAAAAAAAGGGCAAATTTAGATTTTGATATAGATGGCATAGTATATAAGGTAAATGAATTTTCATTGCAAAAAAGGCTAGGGAATGTTGCAAATGCTCCACGCTGGGCAATTGCTCATAAATTTTCCTCTAATAAAGCTATTTCAGAAATATTAGATATTGAGGTTCAAATAGGAAGAACTGGAGCTTTAACACCCGTAGCAAAAATCAAGCCGATAAATATTGGTGGAGTTATGGTTTCAAACGCCACATTACATAATGAAGACGAAATAAATCGAAAAGACATTAGAGTTGGAGATACTGTTGTTATAGAAAGAGCAGGTGATGTAATTCCACACATTATTTCTGTAGATATAAAGAAAAGACCAAGGAATAGTTTTAAATTTAAATTTCCAACAAAATGCCCTTCTTGTGGATCTAAAACAATAAAAGAATTCAATACTACAACAAAAAAATTTGATGCTGTTAGAAGATGTTCAAGTGAAGGTTATGATTGCAATAAAATTTCAGTTGAAAAATTAAAACATTTTGTATCAAAAGACGCATTCAACATAGAAGGATTT
Organism: uncultured Pelagibacteraceae bacterium; assembly: GCA_902559075.1. Classification (GTDB taxonomy): domain Bacteria; phylum Pseudomonadota; class Alphaproteobacteria; order Pelagibacterales; family Pelagibacteraceae; genus Pelagibacter. The sequence goes on from CACEGO010000031.1 coordinate 3,345, forward strand.
GGAAAAAAAATTGTTGAAGGATTTTGGAAAATTAAATTAATAAAATATCCACAGGATATATTTAAACTTAATTATGAAAAAATTGAAAATCTTGAAGGATGGGGAAAACTATCTGTAGAAAATTTAAAATATTCAATCAATGAAAAAAAAAATATTTCATTTGAAAGATTTATATTTTCGTTGGGAATTAGACATATAGGTTTGGAGAATGCAAAATTACTATCTAAGCATTTTATATCATTCACAAATTTTAAAAATTTATCAAATGAAAAAAAATTTGATGAATTGTTAAATATAGACGGTATTGGTGAAACACAGGTAAATTCAATCAAAAATTTCTTTCTAAATAACACCAATATTAAAATTTTAAATGAACTCGAAAAAGTTTTAATTATTAAAAATGCAGATATTCAAAAAAAAAATGGTCGGCTTAAAGGCAAAACCTTTTTAGTAACAGGAAAATTAAATGGAATAAGCAGAGCGGAGATCAAGTCACTCATTGAAGAAAATACAGGTATTACAGTTAGTAGTGTTTCAAAAAAACTTGATTATCTTATCATTGGTGAAAAACCTACAAAAAGGAAATTAGATAATGCAAAAGAACTAAAGATAAAAATAATTGATCAAAAAGAGTTTTTAAAATTAATAAATAAAACTAGCTAACCATTTCTTTTCGTTTTGATTTAAATATTTTGATATTTTCGTATATACATCTAGATGATATTTAAATAGGTAATTTCTTTCAGATTTATCTAGTAATTTAAAATTTATTAAATCTTTTTCAATTGGAGCCATTGTTAAATTTTCAAAAAAAAGATTTTTATTTTTTCTTTTTACGTAAACAAGGTTTTCAATTCTGATTCCAAATTTTTTTTCTTTATAATACCCAGGTTCATTACTGAGAATCATACCTTCTTCTATTTTAACTGTATTTATTTTTGTTATAGACTGAGGCCCCTCATGTACATTAAGAAAAAAACCTACTCCATGACCAGTACCATGGGCATAATCCAAATTACTTTTTTTAAGAAATTTTCTAGCTCTTTTGTCAATCTTTTTGCCTATATTATCTTTATTTAAATTTGTTTTAGCTACGGCGATGTGGCCTTTTAAAACTTTTGTAAAAATATTTTTTATATTTTTGCTTTGATCAGAAAAACATATAGTTCGCGTTACGTCAGTTGTTCCATATTTATATTGACCACCAGAATCACACAAGAAAACGTCCTTTCTATCTATTTTTTTGCAACTTCCTTTTTTTGCACGATAATGCACTATAGCTCCATTTTTACCTGATCCTGCAATAGTATCAAAACTTGGGTAAAGAAAATTTTTATTCATTCTTCTAAATTTTTCTAATTTTTTTTCAGCATCTATCTCTGTAATTTTTTTTTTATTAATAATTTTAATCCAATATAAAAATTTTGTTAAAGCTACACCATCCAATATATGAGCTTTAATTGTATTATTGATTTCTATTTTATTTTTAATTGATTTTAAAAGATAGGTTGGATCCTCTCTCCTAATGATCTTAAATTTGGATTTTATTAAATTTTCATAAAATATAGAGCATGATTTATCATCTATAATAAAATTTTCACCTTTAAGCTCAATAATTTTGTTAGGTAATTTATCAATATCTAAAAATTCATTTTTTTTAATTATTTGATTCTTTATAAGATGCTTGCAATTTTTTAATTTACTTATCAATAATATATTTTTTGTTTTGCTTATTATTAATCTAGAATTAGGAACAGGGCTATTAGGTCCATCATTACCTCTTATATTCAAAATCCAAGCAACATTTTCTGGAGCACTTATAAATAAATAGTCTGAATTATTTCTTTTAAGATAATTAGATAATTTATTAATTTTTGAATTACTACTTTCACCAACTATACTTTTATTAAGAGAGAAAAAAGGAATAGATGGAAGATTTTTTTTCTTTTTTATCTCATCAACAAGATTTTTATTAATAATTTTAATTTTATTATATTTCAAAAAATAATTTTTTATTTGAGTACTTGTAAATAATTTTGGGTCAATACCCAGAGTTAGATTTTTAAATAAACTACAATTGACCAATTTTTCAAATCCAAAAATTTTAAATTTTTTTCCACTTTCGATTTTACTTTGGATTGTGTATCTACCGTCTGTAAAAAGGTAGTTTTTTTTTCTTAAAATTATAGCTAAACCTGCAGATCCACTAAAATTTGAAATAATTTTTAAACGATTTATTTTTGAGTATTCTGTAAAGTAGTCATCATTTTTTGGCACAATATAACCATCTATATTATATAGATTAAATTTATTCCTAAGTTCTCTAATATAATTTTTCATTTTATTCTTTTTTGATATCTTAACCAACCAGGACTTCTAGAACTTTCTTCAAATTCAAAATCTTGATTAAATTCAAAATCATCATCATTAATATTCTCTTCATCAAAAAATGAATTTTTTTCTAAATATTTCTCTGGTAACTCTTCAATAAACCTAGAGGCCATACTGTCTATCCAGTCACCTTGATAAAATCTATTCATAGAAAATGATATAATGGCTCTTTTCTTTGCCCTAGTAATTCCAACATATGCAAGACGCCTTTCCTCTTCAAGACCACTTTGTCCTTTCTCTTCAATAGACTTTTGGTGAGGGAATAAACCTTCTTCCCAACCAGGTAAAAACACAACGTCAAATTCAAGACCTTTTGCAGCGTGCATAGTCATCATATTAATTTTTTCACCCTCCCACTCTTGATCAATTGATGTTGCAAGAGATACATGTTCTAAAAAAGTTTCTAAATTATCGAACTCTTTCATCGCACTTAATAATTCTTTAATATTTTCTAATCGATTTTCATTATCTATATCTTTTTTATTCTTCAACATTGCTGAATAACCAGATTCATCTAATACTATCTGTAACAATTTGACATGATTTGATTTTTTTATTTGAAGATCATTTCGCCACTTGTTCAAAGAATTTAAGAAAAAACTCAAACCCATTTTAGCTTTGGGTTTAATCAAATTTTTTTCAAGCATATTTTTAGATGCTCTTTCTAAATTCAAATTATTTACTTTTGCAAATTCATGAATATTTTTAAGGGTACTATCTCCTATAGATCTTTTGGGATTATTGACAATTCTTTCAAAAGCCAGGTCATCTTTTTCTTGATATATAAGTCTTAAGTATGCAATACAATCTTTAATCTCGGCTCTTTCATAAAATTTAGTACCTCCCAAGATTCTATACGGCATTCCTATTTTTAGGAATCTTTCCTCAAATTCCCTAGTTTGAAATATAGCTCTTACTAAAATTGCTACATTATTATAAGAATATTTTTTTTTAATTTTTTTTTCAATCTCGTCTGAAACACCAATAGCTTCATCTTTACCGTTTTTGAAACAGTTTAATTGCACTAAGTCACCTTCATCCATTTTTGTTATTAAAGTTTTACCTACTCTATTTTCATTATTTGCTATTAAATTCGAAGCAACAGATAAAATATTTTGAGAAGATCTATAATTTTCTTCAAGTCTTATAATTTTGGTATTTTTGTAAACTTTATCAAATTCTAAAAAATTTTTAATTTCAGCTCCCCGCCAACTATAGATCGACTGATCATCATCTCCTACACAGCAAATATTTTCATTTTTCTCAGATAAAAGGTTTAACCATTTACTTTGAATTAAATTTGTATCCTGGTATTCGTCCACAAGAATATACTTAAAATTTTTTGAATAAATTTCTCTGATATCAGGGTTCTTCTCTAAAATTTTAACAGTATGTAAAATTAAATCTCCAAAATCACATGAGTTTAATTCTGTTAATTTTTGTTGATATATTTTATAAAGTGGGAGTACAGTTTTTTCATAAATATCTTTTTTGTTTATAATTACTTCATTTGGATAGTAGCCTCTATTTTTCCAACGATCTATTATTGCCAGTATAAATCTTGGTGATAGTTGCTTGATGTCTATGTTTTCGGCTTTGCAAATATTCTTGATAAGTCTTATTTGGTCATCTGCATCGACTATAGTAAAATTTGAATTTAATCTTACAGCTGAAGCGTGTTTTCTCAACAACTTTGAGCATATTGAGTGAAATGTACCTAGCCAAGTGAGGCCAACAGCTGCAGAGCCTAATATGCTACTTACTCTATTTTGCATTTCTTTCGCAGCCTTATTGGTAAAAGTAACTGCTAAAATTTGATTAGGAAACGCTTTTTTTTCTTTGATTATATTAGCTATTCTTGATGTTAGAACTTTTGTTTTTCCAGAACCTGCTCCAGCAACAATTAAAAGAGGTCCGTCTAAATACATAACTGCCTCTTTTTGAGCTTCATTTAAATTTTTTAAATAATCTTTGTTTATCATTTAAAATAATACTTTATAAACTTT
>CACEGO010000032.1 GCA_902559075.1 uncultured Pelagibacteraceae bacterium
AAAGAGCATATCTTTTTACTCTGGCGATAGATTGAATATTATTTCTTGGTTTTTTTCCATACCATTTTAAAATATTTAATTTTATTGATAATTTTTTTAAAAGTTTTTTTACAAAGTTTGCCTCTTCCGAAGAATTATACCTTAATTTGTGATCAACAAGAAAAAAGTTTGCTTTAAGTGATTTATCAATTGAATAAATCTTAGCCAAAAAAGATAAGGCTAAACTATCTGGGCCTCCTGATACAGCTACAATAAAATCTTGATTTAAATTTAGATTTTTTTCAAATTCTTTATAAATATGAAAAATTTTTTTAATTTTTAATTTATCAATTAAGAACTTATGAGTCTTGTTTGATACATTCAAATTTTTTAGACTCATATTCTGCTTTTAATAATACTGACTTTTCGGCATTAGGATATTGTAAACTTACACCATTTATCATTTTACATCCTTGGTCTTTTTCACCAATTTGAACCATTGATACTCCTAATCTTAATAAATTATCAGGTGCTTTTTTTCCTTTCGGATATTTTTGATAACCTTCAAGATAGGCAGATGCAGCATCCGTATAAAGTTGTCTTATTCTAAACGTTTCAGCATACCAAAATTGTGCACTACCTGCTAGTTCATGATCTGGGTTAGTTATAACAAATTCTCTAAAAGCTCTTTCAGCAATAGCATAATCTCCAACTTGCAAGAAACTTGTAGCAAATTCATATTGTTTTTCAATTGAGATATCTTGAGGTAGTATTTTTTCCTCTGTCTCAAATTTTTCCATAACAACTGAAGCTGTAGATTCAACTGAGTCAATTTTTTGAGTAGTATCTGAAGTTTCAGTATCCTTATAAGTAATTGTACCTAATAACTGAGGCTGAGAGCTTCCAGGTAACATTTTGTTCTCTTTAACTTTTGGCTTCAAACTTAATTGATTGCTTCCATTTGAATTATAATTTGAATTAATTGAAACTAGTTCTGCATCAATTTCTTCAAATCTTACTTGATTGTCAGTTTGAATTTTTGTCAATCTGTTTGACAGCTTATCGAGTTTAAAATTAATTTCTTCAAATTTATTTGTTAATTCTCTGAATTGATCTTCTACTTCAGACAATTTAAGTAAATGACGTGTCAGTACATCTTCAGAATTAATATCTGTATTAAGATTTGATGCATTAGTTGTGTTTTGTTTTATTTCAATCGAGCCTGAATAAACTGCTCTTTCAAGAGTTTTAAGATCATTTTTAATTATTTCTAAAGTTTCATAAATGTTATGATTTTCTGCATTTGAAACATTCAAAAATAAAAAATTTAAAAGAAAAACTATTTTTAAAAAAATTAATTTTAACAAAAGTTTCATTTAGATATTAATTTATGATGATAAAAATGGCAAAAAAAAGACCCTAAGAGCAATTTATCTCTCAGGGTCTTAAATTTTTATATTAATTTGCTTTGACAGTAACTGATCTTCTGTTTTTCGACCAAGCTAATGGAGTAGATCCAGCATCAACTGGTCTCTCTTTACCATAACTTAGTACTGTTATTCTGTCAGAAGAAATACCATAAGTCATTAAATAATCTTTTGCTGCGTTAGCTCTTCTTTCTCCAAGCGCTAAGTTGTATTCTCTAGTTCCTCTTTCATCAGCATGCCCTTCGACTACCACTGTTACATCTGGATTTTTTCTTAACCAAGCTGCTTGTGCTCTTAATGTTTCTCTTGAAGCAGTGGTTAAAATAGACTCATTTGTTGCAAAAAATACTCTATCTTTTACACCTTCAGCAAGATAACCAACAGTGTCTGTTCCTGTATAAACATCACCTTGCATTTGTCCTGCAATTGGTTCAATAGGTTCAACCTTTTCAGTTTCAGTCGTTTCTGTTTTGGCTTCAGTTGTTGAGGTTGTTGTCTTAGTTTCAACTTCTTTCTTAGTCGCGCAGGCTGTCAAAACTATGCACGCCATTAAAACTAAAAGTGTGTTTTTAAAAATTTTGCTTAATCTCATTAAAATGCTCCTTGCTGCTAATTTCAATTTATCGAGTTTTCCACAACTAAATAGATGTTTCAAGTCTAAAAATCAAGAAATATTATGTTATTCAATCATAAGTTTATGTAATCCTTAATTAATTACCTAATAAAGATGACCAGGATGGGTCAGATCCATCTGTGGGTGTTTTCAACAATCGCTCGTTATATCCTGTTAAATCTATAGACCATAGTTTGGCTGAGAAGCCTTCTCCTTTTGAGTTGGTTTTAGTTTCTCTGTAAAAAATTAAAACTCTTCCATTTGGAGACCACGAAGGTGCCTCCTGATAATAATTTTCTGTTAGTAGTCTTTCTCCACTTCCATCAGTTCTCATAACTCCAATATAAAACTTACCCTTATGTAATTTTGTAAATGCAATTAAATCTCCTCTAGGTGACCAAACAGGTGTTCCATATATTCCATTGCCAAAAGAAATACGCTTAACGTCACTACCATCACTTCTCATAATATAAATTTGCTGATAACCACTTCTATCAGAGTTAAAAGTTATAAATTTTCCATCAGGAGAATAAGATGGAGAAGTGTCAATTGAGGGATGGTTAGTAATTTTTTCTACCAATCTATTTTCAAGATCCATTGTATAAATATCTGACTTACCATCATTTGCGAAACTCATTATTATTTTTTTACCATCTGGAGAAAATCTTGGTGCAAAAGTCATACCAGGAAAATCTCCAACTACTTCTTGTGTTCCTGTTTCTATATCTAATAGATAAACTCTGGGCATGTTTTTAAAGTAAGATAAATAGGTGACCATTTGACTAGTTGGATTAAATCTAGGAGTAAGAACTAACTCATTACCTAAAGTTAAAAATTTATTATTAAATCCATCCTGATCCATTATTGCTAGTTTCTTTATTCTTTGAGTTTTGGGTCCTTCCTCCGCTACATAAATTATTCTTGTATCAAAATATCCTTTTTCTCCAGTCAGTCTCTCATAAATTTTATCAGAAATTATATGACCTACTCTTCGCCAATTAGTTGGTACTGTTGTAAAGGCTAGTGCCATCATTTCTTTAGCGGCAAGAACATCCCACAATCTAAACTCTACCCTTAATTTATCTTCTACGTAATTTACTTTTCCAGTAATTAACGCTTGAGCTTTAATTAAGTTCCAATCCTCAAATCTAGGTTTTAAATGAGCAATATCAGGAGCCTGTAAAAATGCATTTTTATCAAGAGGATTGAATATTCCTGATGTTCTTAAGTTATTTTCTACTATTAAAGAAATCTCTGATCCAATATTTTCTTTTGATAGTATTTGTTTAAAACCTATTCTTGATTTCTCATCTATTGATAAGGGTGATACAGCTAATGGTAATGGATCTAGGTTACCCCTAGTTATATCTACTTCAATTAAAGCAAAAGCTTTTAATGGAAATAAAATTAAAATTATGGAAACAAATTTTTTTATCATAAAAGCTTTTATATTAACCTTCTAACATTTCTCTTGCATCAAAATTTAATTGTAATTCTTTCCATCTTTCATATCCAGAGCTTGGAACTCTCAAAGGTTGACATAATTTTACTGCCCTTAAAGCACTTTCGGCTAAAACTTTATAAAAACCTTGTCCTGGCTTGTTCATTCTTGCATGATCTAGTATTTCAGTTTTTGTAATTGATCCATCCGGTTTTAATTCCAATTTAATTCTTACCAATAAATTTTCATTATATGGTAAGCCCAACGGAATACTCCAGCAACCAAAAATTTGCGCTTTAAGCGCATCTTCCTCGCTCAATGTAAGACCAGTATTTTCAATATTTCTTACTTGATCCTGAGAAACTTTATCATTTTTTTTTACAACCTCAGCGCTCTCCTCTTCTTTTGCTTTATCTATCAACCCTTGGAGAGTATTTGTGTCAAATAACTCTTTTTTTTCAAATTCAGAGACTTGTTTTACTTTAGTGTCAACTTTATCAGGATTTTGTTTTTTTTCTTCTTTAGTTTCTATTTTTTTTACAGTTTTTTCTGGAAGAGGTACAGCTTCAGGTTTCTCATTTTTTACTTTTTTATTTTTCTCAGTTGAAACAACTGTTTTTGTTTTATTTTTTTTTACTTTCTTAGGTGGAGCTTGCTCAGAGACTATTTTTTTTTCTTTCTCTTTTGCTTTCTCGATTGTTTTTTTTGCTTTTGGCGCATAAGGAATGTTTGTTTTCTCTGCAATTTGAATTAATTCAACCGAAACAATGGGAGGTATATCTAAAGGTTTTTTTGTTAAAAATGGCAAACTCATAGCTGTTATAAAAATTATAAAAACATGCAAAACAGAAGAAATGATGATGCTTCTATTCACTTGAACTACCTTTGTTTAAGAGGCTCTGAAATTAAAGCTACTTTCGTGAAACCTGATCCAGAGAGAAGCCCCATAATTTCAAGAACTCTTCCATAATTAATTGTTTTATCACCTCTTACATATATTCTAGTATCGGTTCTATTTTTTGATACAGCTAAAACTTTTGCAATTATGTTGTCATATTCAACTTTTGACTCTTGTATAAATATTTCTCCTTTAGCATTAATTGATAAAGTTAAAGGCTCACTTTCTTCTGGTAAAGAGTCGGCTGAACTTTCTGGTAAATCAACCTGAACACCTACTGTTAATAATGGTGCAGTTACCATAAAAATAATTAATAAAACCAACATCACGTCAACAAAAGGAGTTACATTAATTTCGCTCATAGGTTCTTTCGAGGAGCGATTTAATTTAAAAGCCATTTAAATTATGGTTAAAAATCTTTTTGAAAAATTTTCTAATTTTTCAGAATACTTTTTAGAGTCATTATTAAATTTATTGTATGCAACTACAGCAGGTATAGCTGCTAAAAGTCCTAAAGCAGTTGCAAATAAAGCCTCTGCTATACCAGGAGCTACTATAGCTAAGCTTGTATTTCTAGATATTGCAATGGATTGAAAAGAATTCATAATTCCCCAAACTGTACCAAATAAACCAATAAATGGAGCAGTAGAGCCTACTGTAGCTAAAAATGTAAACCCTTTTTCGATTGTTGTTAATTGCCTCTCAATTCCAGCTTCTAATGACGCGCTCATTCTCTCACTGATATTAACTCTTGATTTTTTTTTTAATAATCCTTCCATGGCCTCTTTGAAAACTAATGACATTGGGTCATCTAGTTTGTTTGGTAAACTATTATAAAATGTTTCTGCTGACTTAGAATTCCAAAATTTCTCTTCAAATTCCTCAGATGTTTTGTTTATTTTTTTAAACAATCGATATTTGTCAAATATAATAGCCCATGAATAAACTGAGCAGAGAATTAATACGATCATTACAGATTTAACAACTATGTCTGCCCTTAAGAATAAACTGAATAATGAAAAATCTGTATTAGTTCCTAACTCAACTGCTTTTGCTGCTATATCTGCTTCCATAATTAGTCATCACACTTAAATGTGTCATGAATTTGGCTATTAATTTTAATAAATTATTCCTCTTTTTTGTAAGTTTCGAAGAAATAACTAGATATTAGAATAGCATCGGCTTTGTTGCAGTCTTTCTTTCGGGATAATTGAGCTGAAAAATAAGGAAAAATCTCAATAGCTCTTGTTCTACTAGCATCTTTTTCTGAATTTATAAGATTAAAATACTTTTTCCATTTTGCTGGTCTTACATAATAAACCGGTAAAGACATGGCGCTGCAAATTCCTTTCAAAACACCAAAAGATTGTCCAAAATTAAACATACTAGTAACCCCTTGGCCTGGCATTGCTGATACTTGCTCTATTACTACTTTAATATTTCTTTGATCAATTTTTTTAATTCTTTCAGATATCTCATTAAAAATTTGTGAACTATTAACCTGTTTTTTATTTTTTTTCCCTTCCGCCATAGTTGGCATTTCAACCACATCCTTTACTATTCCATCCTGAAGAAAACAAATTGATCCTGATATTCCTGGATCAATTCCAATAATTAACATCAATTAGCACCTAGATTGACATTGGAATAAACATTTTGCACATCGTCATCATCTTCCAAATTTTCAAGAAATGCAATAACCTCATCTTTATTATCCTTATTTATATCTACATTATTTAAAGGAACCCATTCAATTTCTGTCGAAATAAAATTTTTAACAACTTTTTCTAAATTTTTTTTAACATTATAAATTTCGCTCATAGAACATTGAATTTCATGAAAATCTTCATGAGATATACATTCATCTGCTCCGGACTCTGTTGCTAGCTCAAAAATATTTTCCTCAGATATGTCTTTTTTATCAATTTTTATAATTCCCAATTGTTTAAAATTGTGTGTTGAAGAGCCCTGAGTACCCAAACTGCCTCCACTTTTTTGGAAAATGGTTCTTATATTTGATGCTGTTCTATTTTTATTATCTGTTAAAGTTTCAACAATTACAGCTATTTTATTTGGTCCAAATCCCTCATATCTTAAGTTTTCAAAATTTGCCCCTGAAGTTGCTGATGATTTATCTATTGCTCTTTCAATATTATCTTTTGGCATATTAGCTGATCTAGCAGCCTGAACTGCTGATCTAAGTCTTGCATTCATTGCTGGATCTTTATCACCTAGTTTAGCTGCCACGGTGATCTCTTTAGATAGTTTTGAGAAAATTTTTGATCTTTGCTTATCAGCTTTTCCTTTTTTATGTTTTATGCCTGCCCAATGAGAATGTCCTGCCATATATTTTATATATTTGTTAATTGATCACCATATATATAACTTTTTACATTTGATGCTAGACCTGTGGTTATATCACAATCTACAATAACTCCAGACAAAGTTGCATCTCCTGTTGCGGGAAAATGTTTTATTGAGTTTTTTTTTAAAAATCTATTTAATGAATTTTCCTTATCCATTCCAATAACTGAGTCATAATCTCCACACATGCCTGCATCGGTTTGATAAGCAGTCCCATTTCTTAATATTCTTGCATCGTTTGTAGGAATGTGAGTATGTGTGCCTACAACAAGTGTAGCTTTTCCATCGAATAAATGTCCAATCGCATTCTTTTCACTTGTAATTTCCCCATGAAAATCGATTATCAATAGATCATAATCTTTTTTAAGTTTACTTTCCTTTAAAAATTTTTGTGATAATTCAAAAACATCTTCACATTTTTTCATAAAAACATTGCCCATTAAATTTAAAACACCAATTTTTATATTTTCTTTTGTCAAATAAATATTAAACCCTCTTCCCG
>CACEGO010000033.1 GCA_902559075.1 uncultured Pelagibacteraceae bacterium
TTCTTAAATTTTTTTTGTTTATTTAATTTTAGCACTGATAAACTTTCATTTGGAAAACCTGAAAATCCAATTTTCTTAAACAATAGTCCTTTTTTGTAATACTTAATAAATATTTTTTTTAGTAATGGCTTTAAAATGTAATCTTTTTTATTTTCTATTAAATTTATCTTTAGATGAAGAGGTAAATTTAATCCAAATTTAATAATATCTTTATTTAAAAAAATACTTCTCATCTCTAATGAGTTTTCTCCACATAAAACGTCATTTGATATATTGTGCACACCCACACTTTGTACAAAATAATCTACAAATAAATTTGCTTGGATTACAGCTTCTTTTTTAGGTGTAAAGGAATTATATTTTTTATATGCTCTAATAAATAAATCATTTATTTCCTCTTTATTTACACTATTTCCTTTAATTCTAGTATATGGCGAATATATTTTGACTTTTTTAATATCTTTAAAAACATTTTTATATTTTTCATAACCACCAAAAATTTCATCTGCACCATCACCACCAAAAATAACTTTTAATTTTTTTGATTTAATGTCATCAAAAATTTTTTGCCTTCCTGGAAGATCGTGAGTTGACAGTAAAGAATAAAAATTTTGATAAGTTTTTTTATACAATTTTAAAAAAATTTTTTTATTTACATCTATTACTTTTAATTTTTTATAATCAATAAATTCTATAAATTTTCTATTTTTAATCGCATTTGTGATTTTATCCTTACCTATATTATTGATACATATTATAGATTTTAGAAACTTGTTTTTTTTTAAAAAAGAATAAATTATTGATGTGTCTACTCCACCTGAAAATATTGTAGCAAAATTGATTTCTGGTAACATAAGGTGAAGTTTTTTTTTAAATATTTTTTCAAAATTTGTTTGAATTTGCTTACTAGAACTTTTTTTATTTTGTATATAATTTTTTTTACTTATCCAATTTATTGGATCATCAAAAATTTGTTCAGTAATTTTATAATTTTTAATATCTAAATTATATATTATCCCACCTTTTATATAACTAATATTTTCAAAAATTGTATTTCGAAACTGCATAAAATGCCTACTATGCAGATATTGATTTAAAAATTTATAATTTAAATTAATTTTAAAATCAATGAAGTTAGCAATACTTTTTGGGGTTGAGGACAAAATAAAATAATTTTTATCCTCATATTTGTATAGTTTTTTTTCACCTTGTGGATCAGTTGCAAAAATAATTTTATTTGTAGAAGAATTAAATTTTACAAACGCATACATTCCATCAAGTTTTTTACAGATATTTAATGTGTTGTAATTTGTAAGTGTTTTTAACAAAGTTAATGTATCATTCGATTGCTTTTGTTTAAGAAATTTTCTATCTAAATATTTATGATTATAAATTTCACCATTATATGAAATATAATTTTTTTTATAATTAAAGAGATTTTTTTTTTGAAAGTTAGTCCCATTAACTTTCAAAATACTATTTCCTATAAAAAGTTTTTTTTTTAAAAAAAAACTCTTTAAAGATATGTCTGGACCTCTATTGTGAATTAAATTGAATGCTTTGAGACATTTCTCAGATGTTAATGTTTTTTTTTTACTTAAGATTAAAAGAACTCCGCACATAATATTTGCAAGTTTAAAGAACCTTGTTTGAAAATATATATCTAATTTAAAAATTTTTTTCAGTGCATAAATCAAGCCAATTGAGCTATTAGTACTGGTCAGCTGCACGCATTACTGCGCTTCCACATCCAGCCTATCAACGTGGTGGTCTACCACGGCTCTATAGGAAGAACTAGTTTTGAGGTGAGTTTCCCGCTTAGATGCTTTCAGCAGTTATCTCGTCCATACTTAGCTACCCGGCACTGCAGCTGGCGCTACAACCGGTCCACCAGTGGTATGTTCAACCCGGTCCTCTCGTACTAGGGTCAACTCCTCTCAATTCTTCTACACGCATAGCAGATAGGGACCGAACTGTCTCACGACGTTCTGAACCCAGCTCACGTACCACTTTAATTGGCGAACAGCCAAACCCTTGGGACCTGCTCCAGCCCCAGGATGTGATGAGCCGACATCGAGGTGCCAAACACTGCCGTCGATATGAGCTCTTGGGCAGTATCAGCCTGTTATCCCCGGCGTACCTTTTATCCGTTGAGCGATGGCCCTTCCACTCAGAACCACCGGATCACTATGACCGACTTTCGTCTCTGCTCGACTTGTCAGTCTCACAGTCAGGCAGGCTTATGCCATTGCACTCTACGAACGATTTCTGACCGTTCTGAGCCTACCTTCGCACGCCTCCGTTACTATTTGGGAGGCGACCGCCCCAGTCAAACTACCCACCATACAATGTCTTGATGCCGGATAACGGCAATCAGTTAGATACCAAGAAAAACAAAAGAGGTATTTCACTGGTGACTCCACAAAAGCTGACGCCTTTGCTTCAATGTCTCCCTCCTATGCTAAATATGTTTTTCCTAATACCAATGTAAAGTTGCAGTAAAGGTGCACGGGGTCTTTCCGTCTAACTACGCGAACTCCGCATCTTCACGGAGAATTCAATTTCACTGAGTTGATGTTGGAGACAGCGGAGAAATCGTTACGCCATTCATGCAGGTCGGAACTTACCCGACAAGGAATTTCGCTACCTTAGGACCGTTATAGTTACGGCCGCCGTTTACTGGGGCTTCAGAAGTTAGCTTGCACCAACCGCATTAACCTTCCAGCACCGGGCAGGCGTCAGACCCTATACATCCACTTACGTGTTAGCAGAGCCCTGTGTTTTTGATAAACAGTCGCTTCTCCCTGGCTTGTGCCACCCTCCTATAGTTGCCTACAAGAAGGTCTTCCTTATCCCGAAGTTACGGAAGTATTTTGCCGAGTTCCTTCAACATCATTCTCTCAAGCGCCTAAATATACTCTATTAATCCACCTGTGTCGGTTTAGGGTACGGTCTAATGATGGAGCTATTTCTTGGAACCTTTTCGCGGCAAGCTCAATCCATTAAGAGCTTACAACTTACAAGATCCGTCACTACCATCTGGTTAAGGAATATTAACCTTATTTCCATCGACTACGGCTTTCGCCCTCGCCTTAGGTGCCGACTAACTCTGCGCGGATTAACCTTGCGCAGAAACCCTTGGATTTTCGGCGAAGAAGTTTTTCACTTCTTTTATCGTTACTTATGTCAGCATTCGCACTTCTGATACCTCCAGGATCCCTCACGGGTATCCCTTCACAGGCTTACAGAACGTTCCGCTACCAGTTGTAATTTTAAAAAATTACAAATCCACAGATTCGGTATATGATTTTAGCCCCGTTACATCTTCGGCGCAGAAACTCTATTAGACCGGTGAGCTGTTACGCTATCTTTAAAGGATGGCTGCTTCTAAGCCAACCTCCCGGCTGTTAAGGAATTTCCACATCCTTTCACACTTAATCATAATTTGGGGACCTTATCTGGTGGTCTGGGCTCTTTCCCTCTCGACCATGGACCTTAGCACCCACAGTCTGTCTGCTGAAGAACAACATTTAGCATTCGGAGTTTTATTAGGTTTGGTAAGAATCTCTTCCCCCTAGCCCATTTAGTGCTCTACCTCTAAATGTCTATTTATTCAACGCACTACCTAAATAGTTTTCGCGGAAAACCAGCTATCTACGAATTTGGTTGGCCTTTCACCCCTTACCACAAGTCATCCAAAGACTTTTCAACGTCAACTGGTTCGGTCCTCCGGTTGGTGTTACCCAACTTTCAACCTGCTCATGGTAAGCTCATTCGTTTTCGGGTCTAATTCATTAAACTAATCGCCCTATTAAGACTTGCTTTCGCTGCGCCTACACCTAGATGGCTTAAGCTTGCTTAATAAATTAAGTCACTGACCCATTATACAAAAGGTACGCCGTCACTCTAAAAAGAGCTTCGACTGATTGTAGGCATGCGGTTTCAGGTTCTATTTCACTCCCCTAATAGGGGTTCTTTTCACCTTTCCCTCACGGTACTAGTTCACTATCGGTCACTGAAGAGTATTTAGGCTTAGAGGGTGGTCCCCCTATATTCGAGCAGGATTTCACGTGTCCCGCTTTACTCAAGAATTTTGTTAAACATTACTCATACGGGACTATCACCCTCTATGGTTAGCATTTCCAAACTATTCAAATTTTTTTAACAAAACTACTGGCCTAGTCCGCGTTCGCTCGCCACTACTAACGGAATCTCAATTGATTTCTTTTCCTCTGGTTACTTAGATGTTTCAGTTCTCCAGGTTGTCTCTTTAAACCTATTTATTCAGTTTAAAGTACCATATAAAATGGTGGGTTTCCCCATTCGGAAATTTTCGGATCAAAACTTACATACAGCTCCCCGAAACTTATCGCAGTATATCACGTCCTTCATCGGCTTTCAGTGCCAAGGCATCCACTACACGCCCTTAAACGCTTGATTTATGCACAGAAAAAAATTCTGTGTTGAATCAAATTTTTATTTTGAACATTAGCTAATAACATTACTAATGTTCGGATATAGATATTGATATTAATTATTTTTATTTACAATTTTTTATAACTAAGTGTTTGGTGGAGGATAGCGGGATCGAACCGCTGACCTCCTGAATGCAAATCAGGCGCTCTCCCAGCTGAGCTAATCCCCCATGATCTTAAATTGGTGGGCCGAGAAAGACTCGAACTTTCGACCCCACCCTTATCAAGGGTGTGCTCTAACCAACTGAGCTACCGGCCCCCATGCAAGAGAAACACTAACTTTAAGAAGAGAAATGAGGACGGTCAACATTACCTGTATATTATTTAGAATAAAATTTTACTTTTATTCATCCTTAGAAAGGAGGTAATCCAGCCGCAGGTTCCCCTACGGCTACCTTGTTACGACTTCACCCCAGTCGCTGACTATACCGTGGTCAAGGGTTTGAAACCTTGCCTTAAGGTAGAACCAACTCCCATGGTGTGACGGGCGGTGTGTACAAGACCCGGGAACGCATTCACCGTGGCACGCTGATCCACGATTACTAGTAATTCCAGCTTCATGCACTCGAGTTGCAGAGTGCAATCCGAACTGAGGTATCTTTTAAGGATTTGCTTAACCTCGCGGTTTTGCTTCCTGTTGTAGATACCATTGTAGCACGTGTGTAGCCCAACACGTAAGGGCCATGAGGACTTGACGTCATCCCCACCTTCCTCCAGCTTATCACTGGCAGTTCTTTCAGAGTGCCCAACTTAATGATGGCAACTAAAAGTGAGGGTTGCGCTCGTTGCGGGACTTAACCCAACATCTCACGACACGAGCTGACGACAGCCATGCAGCACCTGTGTTTCGTCCGGCCGAACCGAAAACTTTAATCTCTTAAAGTCGCGACGAACATGTCAAGTGTTGGTAAGGTTCTGCGCGTATCTTCGAATTAAACCACATGCTCCACTACTTGTGCGGGTCCCCGTCAATTCATTTGAGTTTTAACCTTGCGGTCGTACTCCCCAGGCGGTGTGTTTATCGCTTTCGCTGCGACACTGAAAATAAATTTCCAACGTCTAACACACATCGTTTACGGCATGGACTACGAGGGTATCTAATCCTCTTCGCTACCCATGCTTTCGTTCCTCAGTGTCAGTAATGATCCAGAAAGCTGCCTTCGCAATTGGTATTCTTTCTAATATCTACGAATTTCACCTCTACACTAGAAATTCTGCTTTCCTCTATCATACTCTAGCTGAAAAGTTTTGATGGCAGTTCCAGAGTTAAGCTCTGGGATTTCACCACCAACTTTTTCAACCACCTACGAACTCTTTAAGCCCAGTAATTCCGAACTACGCTAGGTCCCTTCGTATTACCGCGGCTGCTGGCACGAAGTTAGCCGGACCTTCTTATTCGGGTACAGTCATTTTCTTCCCCGACGAAAGAGCTTTACAACCCAAAGGCCTTCTTCACTCACGCGGCATCGCTGCATCAGAGTTTCCTCCATTGTGCAAGATTCCCCACTGCTGCCTCCCGTAGGAGTTTGGGCCGTGTCTCAGTCCCAATGTGGCTGATCATCCTCTCAAATCAGCTATTGATCACAGTCTTGGTAGGCCATTACCCTACCAACAAACTAATCAAGTGCGGGCTCATCCAATGGTGCATAAAGCTTTCTCCGTAAAGACTTATCCGGTATTAGCACAAGTTTCCTCGTGTTATTCCAGGCCAAAGGGAAGATACCCACATGTTACTCACCCGTCTGCCACTAAGTATTGCTACTTCGTTCGACTTGCATGTGTTAGGCGTGCCGCCAGCGTACGTTCTGAGCCATGATCAAACTCTCAAGTTTAAAAACGGCGCACACTAGCTTCCATATAAATTCTAAGAATAAAATTTATATGATGTTGAAGTGTGTACGACAAATTTTTGGTAACCTTAACCGTCCACACTTCTCTTCTTAAATTTTTACTTTTTAAATAGCTAATTAAGCTTAAAAAGCTCAATAATTCTCACAAATTTATTGTGTTTACAATAATTTACAGAGAAAGTTCAGTGCTTATAGGCTAAAATTATAGGAAATCAAGCATATAACTTTAAAAAAATTAATAAAAATTGCTTATTTTACAGGGTTTTTTTTGATTTTTCTTCAGCTCTAAACTAATAATTGCAACTGTTAAATTCCATATGCTTAAAAAAATTAAAGAAAAATTAAAGAAAAATTTTGAAATTTTGGGACTGGTAGTTTTAATAATTTTAACAGTTATCTCGACTACTTATTTTAATTATAAGAAAAAAATTCAAATTGAAACATATGATAATTTTATTGATAACATTTACTTTAAAAAAACAATAAA
>CACEGO010000034.1 GCA_902559075.1 uncultured Pelagibacteraceae bacterium
GTTTTAGGTTTTTTGTAATTCCTTACATAGCAAATATACTAGGTTTAAATACTGAGATACCAGTTCGTGGTATTTTAAAAAATAGTTTTATTAAAAAAAAGCAATTCACTCGTTTTGCTAAAAGTAAATTAAGCACAACTAAAGATGGAAAAATAGAAATAGAAATATTAAAAGGACAAGAATCTTTTAGAGTTAAATCTTTCATAAAATCAAATATTTGGGCATTGTTGCCTGCCGGTAAATCTAAATTTAAAAAAGGGGAGATAGTGGATTGTTTTTTTCCCAACCAATATAATCAAACTTTAATTTAAAAACGTATTTTTGTTGTAGAAAAATCTTTTTAGAATTAGATTTCGGGATATGTTAGAGCTAAAAAATCCAAGAATTGCTATTCCAGTTGTACTATTTGCAGGACTTCTTTGGTCTTTTGGTCCATTGGTTGTAAGATATATGGACAATCCTCAATTAGTACCTTGGCAATATATTTTTGGCAGAGGCTTAACAATCTTTATTTTGTTAAATCTTTATTTATTTTTTGAAGAAGGAAAAAATTTTTATAAAAACTATTACAAAATAGGTTTATCAGGAGTAATTGGTGGGTCTGGTTTAGGGATTGCTATGATTACCTTTATTTATTCTATTACCAATACTAGCGCTGCGGTTACTTTACTTTGCTTAGCAGCAATGCCGTTTTTTACAGCTTTATTAGCTTTTCTATTTTTAAGAGAAAAGATTTCTTTAAGCGTATGGATCTCAATACTAATTGCTTCAGTTGGTATTATTATTATGGCTCTTGATAATACTGGTGAAAAATCATTAACAGGTTTTGTTTTTGGTCTAACTTCATCACTTGGCTTTTCAGTTTTCTCAGTAACTTTAAGATGGAGAAAAGAAACACCAAAATTTACGACTGTTGCTTTCTCCGGTTTATTTTGTTTAGTTTTTGCTTCAGTTATTATTTTATCAAATGACCTAAAATTTTTTTCTACAAGTTATAATGGTGCATTATTTTCACTTCATGGAACTTTAGTTTGTTTTGGACTAATTTTATATTCAATTGGATCTAAAGCAATCCCAGCAGCTGAACTTACACTACTATCTTTAACAGAAGTTGTGGGTGGAATTTTTTGGGTTTGGGTGCCAATATTTGGCATTAATGAAGTACCAACTACGAATACTATTATTGGTGGTTTTTTTCTTTTTGTATCTTTGTTTTACTACAGTCTAATTATGAAATGGAACAAAAGATATATAGCCTTGAATTAATATGGAACGACCAGATTTTTTTGAACTTAAAAATGGTGACAAGGTAAAACTTCCTTTTTCTAAACAAGAATATGATCAACGCGTAAATAAACTTAGATCGGTTATGGATAAAAATAACCTTGATATGGTTATTTTAACCTCAATGCATAATGTTGCCTATTATACAGGTTTTATTTATTGCTCATTTGGTAGACCCTACGGATGCATCGTTACAAAAAATAAAATATCTACAATTTCTGCAAATATTGACGCTAGTCAGCCTTGGCGAAGATCTCATTGTGATAATGTGATTTACACTGACTGGAAAAGGGATAATTTCTTAAGAGCAATAGTTTCAATTATTGGAAGAGACGAACCTCCAAAAAATATTGGTCTTGAATATGATAATATAACAATAGAGATGAGAGATAAATTAGGGTCTATTTTTACTTTCTCTGTTTTCAGCGATATTTCAAAAGATTTGATGAAACTAAGAATGATAAAATCAAATGAAGAAATAGAAATTATTAAAAATGGTGCAAGGATTGCAGATATTGGAGGTGAAGAAATAGTAAAAAATATCACAGAAGGAAATACCGAAATCGAAGTAGCAATTGCCGGAAGAGATAAAATGGAGAGAGAGATAGCCAAGTCATATCCAGATGCAGAATATATGGATACTTGGGTTTGGTTTCAGTCTGGAATAAATACTGATGGAGCTCATAATCCAAAAACAAATAGAAAATTAACTAAAGGTGATATTTTGTCTTTAAATACATTTCCAATGATTTCTGGATACTATACAGCATTAGAAAGAACTTTGTTTTTAGATCATGCAGATGATGCGTCATATAAAGCTTGGGAAGCTAATGTTAAAGTTCATAAAAGAGGTTTAGAGCTTATTAAACCTGGAGCTAAGTGTTCTAATATTTGTCATGAACTAAATGAACTTTTTGCTGAGCTCGGTTATCTTCAATATCGAACTTTTGGTTATGGACATTCATTTGGCATGCTTTCTCATTTTTATGGTAGAGAAGCTGGATTAGAGTTAAGAGAAGATATTGATACAGTGCTTGAAGAAAATATGGTGGTTTCAATGGAACCAATGATAATGATCCCAGAAGGTAATCCTGGTTCAGGAGGATACAGGGAGCATGATATTTTAGTGATAGGAAAAAATGGAGCAGAAAATATTACAAAATTTCCTTTCGGCCCAGAGCATAATATTATAAAAAATTAATCCTTATGAGTGAGAACAAAACTATTGTTAATAGTTGGAATGAATGGGATCCATTAAAGCATGTGATTGTTGGTAGAGCAGATGGCACATGTATACCAGCTCCTGAGCCAGCTTTAGATGCGAAAGTTCCAGAAGACAGCGATATGCGAGGACAGTTTGGACCAAGAACAAAAGACACTGTTGATAAAGCAAATCAATTGTTAGATGATTTTTCTAACATGCTTCAAAAAAGAGGAATTAAAGTTGATCGACCAATGCCAATAGAATTTAATCAAAAAACATCTACACCTGATTGGGAGGCTGAGACGATGTTTGGTTGTATGCCTCCAAGAGATGTTTTGTTAACTGTTGGTAATGAAATTTTGGAAGCCACAATGAGTTATCGTTGTCGGTGGTTTGAATACTTATGTTATCGACCACTTTTAAAAGATTATTATAATCAAGACCCAAAGATGAGACATGAGTCTGCTCCTAAGCCAAGATTAACAGATGCAGATTATAGAAAAGATTACCTATCAGATAAAATAGGTGTTCAAAAAAGATTAGAGTGGACTGAAAAAAAATATTTTGTAACCACAGAAGAAGAACCATTATTTGATGCAGCAGACGTATTAAGATTTGGGAAAGATTTAGTTGTTCAACATGGATTTACAACTAATTTGAAAGGAATTGATTGGCTAAAGAGACATTATAAAGATCATAGAGTTCATGCAGTTAATTTTCCAGGCGATCCTTATCCAATTCACATTGATGCAACATTTACACCAATTAAAGAGGGTTTAATTATCAATAACCCTCAAAGAAGACTCCCAAAAGATCAGAGAAAATTATTTGAAGATAATGGTTGGGAAATTGTAGATAGTGCACAACCAGCACATAACGAACCACCACCATTATGTTATTCATCAACTTGGTTATCAATGAATGTTTTAGTTCTAGATCCTAAAACTGTATGTGTTGAAAAAAGTGAAGTTTATCAGGCTGAACAATTAGATAAATTAGGAATGGAAGTTGTGCCAGTAGAGCTTAGAGATGCCTATGCTTTTGGTGGAGGTATACATTGTTGTACAGCAGACGTTTACCGAGAAGGTGAACTAAAAGATTACTTCCCAAAACAATAATTATGGCAAAAATAAAAATTAAAAGAGAGCGTATTAAATTCGCCTCAGACAATGTAGCTGGTGCTTGTCCTGAAGTATTAGATGCAATTTTAAAAGCTAATGACGGAGACAGTACCCCTTATGGTAACGATCCAATTTCAACTGAATTGCAAAATAAGTTTTCAGAAATATTTGAAAAAGAAGTAATTGTTTTTCCTACTGCTTCAGGCACAGCGGCTAATGCTTTAGCTTTATCTACAATGACACCTTCTTATGGAAATATTTATTGTCATAAGATGTCCCATATAAATACTGATGAATGTGGTGCGCCTGAATTTTATACAGGAGGAGGAAAATTAGTTACTTTAAACGGAATAATGGGAAAAATAACTGCAGAGGAGTTAGATGAATCAATAGGGGGAAAAGGAATTGTTCATCATACCCAACCTTCATCAGTTAGTATTACACAAGTTTGTGAGACAGGTGAAGTTTATCAACTAGATGAAATTAAAAAGATATCTGATGTAGCGCACAAGCATAACTTAAACATTCATATGGATGGAGCAAGATTTGCTAATGCATTAGTTTCCTTAGATACAACACCTGCAGAAATGACATGGAAATCAGGTATTGATGTATTATCTTTTGGTGCAACAAAAAATGGTTGTCTAGCAGCAGAGGCAATTATCTTTTTTAAAAAAGAATTAGTAGGAGATATTGCTTTTTTAATGAAAAGAGCAGGGCATTTATTATCTAAAATGCGTTTTGTGTCAGCACAATTAGATGCATATATTTCAAATGATGTGTGGTTGAGAAATGCAAAACATGCAAATAAAATGGGTAAAAAACTTAGTGATGGATTAAGTAAACATAATGATATTAAAATTGCTTATCCAACAGAGGCAAATGAAGTATTTGCAAAATTTCCAAGAAATAAGATCGAACATTTAAATTCTGAGGGTTACAAAATGAATGAAGAAGAATTAAATGGAAAAGCTGTTAGATTAGTTGCTGCATGGAACACTAAAGATGGTGATGTAGATCAATTATTAGATACTTTAAAAAATTCTAACTAGGATTTTGTTTTAAGAACTCAATGTATTTTATTACTTCTGGATATTGTTCATCAGGAATATCCTTGTAGCTTGCATTAAATTTGCTTTTTACACAAATAGCAACATGAGCGTAGGGGTTTCTTCCTTTGGGATGATTT
The DNA here is from genome assembly GCA_902559075.1 of uncultured Pelagibacteraceae bacterium. Taxonomy (GTDB): domain Bacteria; phylum Pseudomonadota; class Alphaproteobacteria; order Pelagibacterales; family Pelagibacteraceae; genus Pelagibacter. Next base: position 4,799 of record CACEGO010000034.1, read on the forward strand.
GGATGATCGGGCAATTGTCCTACCAAATAATCGCCAGCTTCCTGAATAATTTTCCAGAGTTTACTTGCGTTTTCTTTATTCATTTATTTGGGCAACCAAGAATCATATAAAGGATTATCTTTATTTATTGGAAGTTTAATATTCTTATTTTGTCTTGACGAGTCGTAGACCGCAGTCACAAATTCTAATGATTTTCTTGCATCAAGCAGTGTCACCTCATCACTAGGAGATCCATCTAGTTTTTTTGCAATTTCTTCAAACATTCCTGCATACCAGGATTTTGGTTCTTTTACTTTTGATAGCACTTCATCAATTTGAGTTTTGGTTATAGGAGCTCTTGGTAAAAAATCCCATTTATCATCAGCTGGGTTATAAGGTTTATCAGGAGATGCACCTGACTCAGCTGTAAATCCTTCAAAGCAAAATCGAAGTCTACTAGTGTCGTTTGCAGCACCTAAAGTAATAGAGCTTGTAACTAAAGATCCATTTTTCATTTCAATTGAAAGTGCAGCACAATCTTCTACCTCAATATCATTTACTCTAGTTGTTAATTTTGCGAATACATTTGAAACAGGACCCAAAACCATACTTACTAAATCATGAATGTGAATTGAATGACTTAATATTGCTCCACCCTGTTCACCTTTCCAAGTACCTCTCCAGGGTTTTGAGTAATAATCTTTTCCTCTATTCCAATGTGTTTCTAATGAACTAACTAAAGGTTTTCCTGCTAAATCTGATTTGATTAATTCTTTTAATTGAGAAAATCCAAGACCATATCGATACTGAAATACTGGAAAAATAATCTTACCATTTTCTTTACTGATTTTTTCTAACACATCTACTTCTTTAAGACTTGAAACTAAAGGCTTTTCACAAATGACATGCTTTCCTGCTTCCATTGCTTTTTTACAAGCAGAAAAATGTAAATGAGGTGGGAGACAAATATCAATTATATCAATTTCTTTATCTTTCAGTATATCGTCAAAGTTAAGAGAAACTTTTGTATCAGTATTTGATTGTAATAATTTATCAATAGCTTCCCTAGTTAAACCACATAAAGTGTGAACATTAAATCTCTCAGATACTTTTTGAAAATCTTCAAAATGTTTTGCTCCTATATTGGTTCCAATTATAGCTACTTGATATTTTTTCATTTATTTTCAGCCTTCTCTTGAGCTTTAATAGCAAGTTCCATTGAAAGATAAGTGAGTTCCTGAGGACATGCAGTTTCTGTTCTGTCTAAAACATCATTAATTAAATTACTAAAGTAGGGTAGCTTAACATTAGAGCAATCAATATGTTTCACCTCGTTATTATTCGCTAAAAATAAATGATTACCTTTTTCTGATTTTGCTAAATCTGTATATTTTCTTATTTCAATAAAACCTTTGTCTCCAAGTATTAACAATCTACCATCTCCCCAGGTAGGTAGAGCATTTGGAGTAAACCAATCTAGGCGAATGTATCCATGCCCACCATTACCAGTAAGGTTCACTTCGCCAAAATCTTGAAAACCTGGCTTTTCTTTTTTTGTCGTATTTTCTATCAGTGCGTGATTGATTTTTGCTTCATCTGAATTTGTAAAAACTAAGAATTGATGAATTTGGTGTGACCCAATATCAGTGATAATTCCACCATAACTTTTACGATCATAAAACCAATTAGGCCTTTCATAGTTTCCTTGTCTATGTGGACCAGTACCAATTGTTTGTTTTACTTTTCCTATTTTGCCTTCAGAAACTAATTCTTCAGCTTTTGCAACTGCTGCTACATGAAATCTTTCAGAAAAATTTACAGACCATATTTTACCAGTTTCTTTAACTGTTTTTTTTAAATTATTTAATTGATTTAAGTTAGTGCAGCCTGGTTTATCTACCATGACATCTTTACCAGCTTTTAAAGCATTTATTGAATGATTTGCTCTATCCACAGGAATT
>CACEGO010000035.1 GCA_902559075.1 uncultured Pelagibacteraceae bacterium
TCAATCCACCCCTTAATATACGCTCGATTAATTTTATCGGGCGTATTTATTATAACTTTAAAATTTTTTAATTTTTTTTTAAGAATAATTTTTTTGCAATAAAAACAGCAATTAACATACCAATTAATTCAGCAACTATATAAAAAGGAGTGTTTAAATAACTTATACCAGTAAAAGACTCTGTGAATGTTCTTGCTATTGCTACAGCAGGATTTGCAAAGGATGTTGATGAAGTAAACCAATAACCAGCTGTAATATATAACCCAACAGATGCAGCTACGGTAATTTTACCTGACTTCATGGATCCAAAAATAATGATTATTAGTCCTAAAGTAGCAATAATTTCTGATACAAAAATGTAGATACCATCTCTTGATTTTGTCGATAATTCAAAAATCTGATGTTCAAAAAAGAAATTAGCTAAAGCCACACCTAACAAACATCCTAGGATCTGAGCTGAAATATAAAAGGGTAGAAGACGTTTTTTTAACTTTCCTGTAATTGTCATAGCAATACTTACAAATGGATTGAAATGAGCCCCAGACACATCAGCAAAAACAGTTATTAGCACAAACAATCCAGCTCCAGTTGCTATAGTATTTGCAATTAGCATTACCGCTGTATCATTGGTAAGATTTTCTGCCATTAAACCTGACCCAACTATGATCATTACTAGAAAGCAACTTCCAATAAATTCTGAAAGAAAATATTTATTTTTATTTTTCATCTAGCCAATCTTTAATTTTATTGCTTATAATATTGAAAGTGTTTCTAATGATTATTTGCTTTTCTTCGTCATTAGCATTTTGAAGTTTAGTTACTGGATCGTCTATATCCCAGTGTATAATTTGATTTTTATCAGGCCAAATAGGACATACCTCATTATTTGCGTTATTGCATACCGTTATTACATGATCCATCTTTATTTCATTATTGATAAACTCTTCAAAGTTTTTAGAACTATAATTAGTTAGATCATAATTTTTATTTTTCTCTAAAAAACTTCTAACATCAATATTGATTTCTCCAGACGGGTTACTACCAGCACTAAAAGCTTTTAATTTATTTGAGTATTCGTTATTAATAATACTCTCAGCAATAATGCTTCTTGCTGAATTTCCTGTGCATACAAATAAAATATTTTTCATTAAAAAATAATTTTATAAATACCAATTACAAATAATGGAATTTGTAATCCAAAATTTGTTAAAATAGCCTTATCCTTTAATAAGAAACCTGAAATTGTCCATCCAACAACCCCAAGCCCATGAAAATAAATATTCAGTGGGTAAATATTAAGATTTGTAAGTAAAATACCAGTTAACACTAAGAGTGTACTGATCCACTTTAGATATTTTTTTAAAAATGACATTCAAAATTTATATGAATGTTTTGTTAAAGATTTATTACAATAAACTTTAATGTGATTTAATTTTTTTGAAGCTCATAGATAGAAACATAATGTTTCTTCTTAGGCAGTGGGATTATGGTTGGAACTTTAGTCAATCTTGGTTTTATTGATTTATTTCCTACAATGATATTTTTATCATAATTTTCTAAATCAACTTCAGGATGAGGGTTTCCATCATTGATTAATGGCCACGCATCACAAGCTCTATAACCAAATAAAATTAAGGGTCTTGAGTTATTCATTTGATTGTGTCCAGACCCATGAACTGATCTACAATGAAAAAATACTACAGTTCCGGCCGTTCCTGTTATGGAAACACTATTTTTAGTTCCTATTTTATCTTTCTTAGTGTCTATTTTTCCAACAAAATAATTTTCTTTGCTGTGGTGGTTGTACAATTTCTTTTTGTGTGAATTCTTTATTATTTTAAGTGGCCCATTTTTTTCATAACAATCATCTAAATATATACCAACTGTAATTAAATCATCGTTTGTATGAGGGTAAAAAGCCCAATCTTGGTGCCATCCAATCTCACTTCCTTTTTTCTTATTTGGTAGTTTAAAATTTAATTTACCTAGATGAAATCTAACTGTTCCACCTAACAATTTTTTAGCTATGGATATAATCCTCTTATCTCTAGATAATTCATAGAAAACTTTATGCCTGTTCTGAGGATTATTTAGTCTTAAAATTTCTTTATTTTTTGAAGAACTTGAATTGTAGACAAAATGGTAATTATCATAGGACTGAGTTCCATTTGTAGCATTACTTTTTTTTCTTTTTTTTTCTTTTGAAATTACTTCATTAACAATTTTATTTATTTTATTTATCTTTGATTGAGAAATTAGATTTTCTTTAACAAGAAAGCCATTTTTTTTAAATAAATTTAGATCGTTCATTAAATTTTATTATATGAAATAAAAAAAAATTCTCTATATCAATTAATTTAATGCAAAATCTTTGATTTTATTGAATTCAAAGTGATCTGCTATATCCTTTTTAGCATAATAAACATCTTGAACTACACCGTCTTCATTAATTAGAACATCAGTCACAGCTATATCTAAATGACCTTTTATTCTTGTAGGAATATATCCTTTTAACATAGCAGGAATAATTTTATGTGCTTTAAAGAAAATTGCATTGATTGTTTTACTCACTGATCTTTCAATCTCATATTTTTGAAAATATTCAAAATTTTCATCTGCTAACACTGTGAATGGTAAATTCTTGTGTTTATCCATATATGATTTTAAATTATCTACTGGTGAATGAAATATTCCAACATGCGTAAAGTTATTTCCAAGCTCGCTAAATCTCTTATTGATCTCATTTAGTCGAAGATTACAAAAACTGCACCCAGCTATACGATAAAAAGTTAATAAGACTTTTTTTCCCAACGTCTGAGATAAATTAAACGAGTTACCATTTTGATCTGGTAGTGTAATTTCCTCTAATTTGTCTCCAATGCTGATCTTCATAATGACAAGATATAATATCAAGTTTAAATTATTAAACTTAATTTTAGCACAGTTATATTTATTATAATATTTTATTTTCTCAATTAATGGTTGTTATTTTCTAAATCATTAACATCATTTTCACTTATTTCATCGATTGGTTTATGAATTTTCCAGTTTTTAGTAGATCCATCTATTGATCTAGCAGTTACAACTGTTTCAGTAGGTGGACAATCAGGTTCATGGCAATTTAATTCTGCAACACTTAAAATTGTACTGTCTGGTATTCCATATTTCTTTATAAAATAATTTTTTAACTTTTGAATTGATTCTAAGTTTGGTTTTTTTTTATTAAACATTTTTTATTTGTCCCAAATCGAGGTCCACAAAATATTTCCATTCATGTCACCAATTAATATACTTGAGCTATCATCAGTAACTGCAATCGCACTAACTTCAGATCCTGTAAAACTTCTAATTATAATTGTATTATTTTTATTTTCAATTTCTGACAAAAAAACAGAACCATCACTCAAACCAGCAAAGATAGCATTCTCACTTGGAAATGGCTCTACAACTGTAACCTCATTGTTACCTGTATATGAAATACAGGTAGGTTGACGGCCCATTGGTCCTTCTCCATCAAAAGGCCAACAAATTGCAGCCGCTACTCCCATGCCTAATGCTCCTGACGTTGCTAAATAACTTGTTTCACCTACAAATGCAAAACTTTTAATTTTTCTATCGTATCCTGACATAGCAAAATCAATCTTATCTTTTAAACGCCAGCATCGAATTGCATTTTCTTGCATCGATGTTACCAAGTATTTTCCATCTGGACTAAAGCTTACTTTGTTATGAGAACCCTTCCAAATTAAATTCGAAGATACCCATTTTTTGGTATAATCTTTTTTCCAAAGAGTAACTCCATCATAACGAGAAACCGCTAATCTTTTACCTTTGGTATCAAATGCTATACCTCCAACAGTACTATTATGTTCAAATAATTTTGGCTCTTTATTATTAGGCGACCACAGATAAACTATTTTTCCTGATGAGCAAACCAAACTCCCATTATTGGCTGTAACATTGTCTACCCAACGAGTACCAAAATTACCAATTTCTTTTACCACTCCATCAAGTGAAATTTTTAAAAATCTACCATCATCTCCGCCAGTTAAAATATGATTACCATCTTTTGACATGCAAAGAACAATACCTTTATGTGCTTTTATTGCATCAGAACTTTGACCAGATGTGAAAATTCTTACAGAGCCATCACCAAATCCAACAGCTATTGAATTACCAACTGAAACAGCAGTAGTTACAGGAATTCCTAGCTTAAACTCAATTCCTCTTTGTTCAAATTTAGTTTTATCTAGTGCTGGAAATTGATTTACATCAGCTGTCATGCCGATTTACAGTTTTCAAATCCTTCTTTTAAATTCATACTTTCAAGATTTCGACCAATGAAAACTAGACGAGAACTTCGTTCTTTTCCTTCAGGCCATTTTCCCATTGGTGAAGCATCCATTAACATATGAACACCCTGAAATACATATCGATCATTTTGGTCTTTAAAATCAAGTATCCCTTTTGTTCTTAAAATATCTTGACCTTTGGTTTGTAAAAGTTTTCCAAACCAATCTTGAAATTTTTCCATGTTAAGAGGTGTATTTGATACAAATGATAAGCTAGTAATATCATCATCATGTTCATGATCATGATCTGAATCAAGAAAATCTGGCTCTACTTCTAAAATACGTTTTAAACTAAAAGCATCAAGATTAAGAATTTCTTTAAGTGGTGCACCACACTTTGTAGTTTTAATAATTTTTGCAAAAGGATTAATTTTACGTATTCTTTTTGTTACAACATCTATAACCTCATCTTTAACAAGATCTATTTTATTTAATAATATTACATCACCAAAAGCAATTTGCTCTTCAGCTTCATGATGATCTTCAATTTGTGAACTGAGGTGCACTGCATCTGCAACTGTAACAATTGCATCAAGTTTTGTTTTATTAGCTACATCTTGATCTACAAAGAATGTTTGAGCTACAGGAGCGGGATCTGCTAAACCTGTTGTTTCAACTATAATTGCATCAAGTTTATCAGCACGCTTCATTAACCCACTAAGTATTCTAATTAAGTCACCTCTAACTGTGCAGCATATACAGCCATTGTTCATTTCAAATACTTCTTCATCAGCGTCCACTACAAGATCATTATCAATACCTTGTTCACCAAATTCGTTTACAATAACAGCATATTTTTGACCATGCTGTTCTGTAAGTATTCTATTAAGAAGTGTGGTTTTTCCTGCACCAAGAAATCCTGTTAAAACAGTGACAGGTACTTGGTGCTTATTTTCCATTAATAACGATTAGCAACCTTTACAACGATTAGCAACCTTTAAAGGATGCAGACATGTTTCTTATTAAATCAAAATATAATGTTTTTCCTGGGTTTAATGTTGCTCCCAAAGGATCTACTACACCTGTTTTAATATTCATGTCTTTTGCTACTGCTTTAATAATATCAGGATTAAATTGAGGCTCTGAAAATACACAAGCAACTTTATCATGCTCAATTACTTCTCTAATTTCTTTTAATTGCTCTGCACCTGGCATTACATCTGTATTGACTGTGAAGGCACCTAAAATATTTACGTTAAATCTTTCTTCAAAGTATTGATATGCGTCATGAAACACAATTGAAGCAACACTCTTATTTAACTCAGCCTTAACATCCGCAGTAAGTTTATCTATATCATTAAGAGCTTTTTTTAAGTTACTTTTGTAAGTAGCCTCGTTTTTTGAATCATTTTCGATTAAGTGTTCAGCCATTTCTTTTAATATAACTTTAGCATTTACAGGATCTAGCCAAATGTGTGGATCAAATTCACCGTGGTGGTGTCCTTCATGCCCATCATGGTCGTCATGATCATCATGATCATCTTCCTTTTTACCATGATCGTCGTGATCGTGGTCGTCATGATCATCTTCCTTTTTACCATGATCGTCGTGATCATCATGATCATCATGTCCGTGATCATCATGATCATCAAAAATATTTCTTTCTCTAAATTTTAATACTTGCAATCCTTTGATTTCCATTAATTCAATTTTTTCAGCTTTTTTTGCAATTGATTTTAAAGGTTTTTCTAAAAAATTTTCCAAATCCTCTCCAACCCAAAAAATTAAGTCTGCATTTTGTAACATTTTTGCATGCGATGGCTTCATTGCAAATCCATGTGGAGATGCGTATCCATCAACTATTAAATCAGGTTTGGCAACACCATCC
>CACEGO010000036.1 GCA_902559075.1 uncultured Pelagibacteraceae bacterium
GATCGCCTTTTTTAATAGTTTTTAAACAAACTTTGTGCCCAAAAGGAATTGGATCGATAGTGCTGATCTCATGACCTTCAATTTTAGTTTTTTCAGGAATAATAAATTGGCTAACACCCACATTGTCATTCTTGTTTAAAACTATTAGATTATTCATAAAATTATTATATAACCAATAACTTAAACAAACCATTATTTAAATTATGCCTAAAAAAAGAAAAAAGAGTTTCCGAAGTCAACAATGGTTCAATAATCCAAAAAACCCTGACATGACGGCTTTATATCTAGAAAGGTATTTAAATTATGGTCTTACTAGAAAAGAATTACAATCTGGAAACCCAATAATAGGAATAGCTCAATCCGGAAGTGATCTTTCTCCGTGTAACAGGCATTTCATGTCTTTGAGCAAAAGGATAAAAGACGGAATTAGAAGAGCAGGCGGTATACCAATGGAATTTCCTACTCACCCAATTCAAGAAACTGGAAAAAGACCAACAGCAATGTTGGATAGAAATCTTTCTTACTTATCGCTAGTGGAAGTTTTGTATGGATATCCAATAGATGGAGTAATCTTAACAACAGGATGTGACAAAACTACTCCAGCAGCTTTGATGGCTGCAGCAACTGTAAACATTCCTGCAATAGTTTTATCAGGTGGTCCAATGTTAGATGGAGTTTATAAAGGAAAGTTAGCCGGGTCAGGAATGGTAGTTTGGGAAGCTAGAAAAATGTTAGCCAAAGGAGAAATTAAATACGAGGAATTTATGGATATGGTTGCATCGTCTGCACCAAGTGCAGGTCATTGTAATACTATGGGAACAGCTTCATCAATGAATTCTGTAGCAGAAGCTTTAGGAATGTCTTTACCAGGAGGCGCAGTTATTCCAGCTCCTTATAGAGAAAGAGAGCAAATTTCTTATGAAACAGGAAAAAGAATTGTTGGAATGGTTCATGAAAATTTAACTCCATCAAAAATTTTGACACGTAAAGCTTTTGAAAATGCAGTCGTAGTTGCAAGTGCTATTGGTGGATCTAGTAATTGTACAGCTCATCTAAGTGCTATTGCAAAACATATGGGAATTAAATTTGATCTTTCTGATTGGCAAAAACTTGGGCACAACATTCCTTTATTGGTAAATTGCCAACCTGCAGGAGAATACTTAATGGAAAGTTTTCATAGAGCTGGAGCAATACCTGCTGTAATGAGGGAATTAATTAAAAATAAAAAAATCCATACAAATATAAAGACAGTTACAGGAAAAACTGTAGGTGAAAATTTAAGAAAGAAAGTTGATGTAGATAACAAAGTAATTAAAACATTTAAAAATGCATTGACTGAAAAAGCTGGTTTTTTAGTTATGAAAAGCAACTTTTTCTCATCTGCTATTATGAAAACATCTGTAATCAGTAAAGAATTTAGAGATCAATATTTATCAAATCCTAAACACCCAAATGTTTTTGAATGTAAAGCTATAGTTTTTGAAGGTCCTGAGGATTATCATAAAAGACTTAATGATAAGAAGTTAAAAATAGATGAAAACTCTCTATTGATTATTAGAGGCTGTGGACCAGTTGGTTATCCTGGTTCAGCTGAAGTGGTTAACATGCAACCACCAGACAGATTATTAAAAAAAGGAATTAGACATTTACCAACTTTGGGAGATGGAAGACAGAGCGGAACATCAGAAAGCCCATCAATACTTCATGTTTCACCAGAATCAGCGGTAGGCGGAGATCTAGGCATTGTTAAAACTTACGATAAAATAAAAATAGACTTAAATAAGAGAAGAGTTGATTTATTGATTTCTCAAGCTGAATTTAAAAAAAGAAGAAAAAACAAAAAAGTATTTAAACCAAATAATCAAACTCCTTGGCAGGAAATATTTAGAAATACCGTTGGTCAATTGGATGATGGTGCGTGTATTAATTCTCGAGGTAAATATTTAGACGTATCACATACAAAAGGTTTGCCTAGAGATTCTCACTAAATGAAGCCAAAAATATTAGTTTCTAGAAAAATATCAGATTTAGCAGAGGAAAAACTTCAAAAAGAGTTTGATGCAACTCTTAATCTAAAAGATGAACCTATTCCAGAGAATGAATTAATAAAAATTGTTAATAATTTTGATGGAATGATTTCTACAGGTTTTGACAAAATTGGCGAAAATTTTTTTAATAATTTAAATGGTAAATTAAAAATTATAGCTCAAGTAGGTGTTGGCTATGATAATATTTCAATTAAATCTGCTGATGAAAAAAAAATTAAAGTTACAAATACTCCAAATGTATTAAATGAAGCAGTTGCAGAGACCACAATTCTTTTAATATTAGCTGCATCAAGAAGAATTGGTGAAGCGTATAATTTAGTTAGAGCAGATAAATGGAAAAATCAAAAACCAGACTTAACCAAATTTATGATTGGAAATTCTGTAACTGGAAAAACCTTGGGTATCATTGGGATGGGTCGTATCGGAAGAATGGCTGCAAAATCTGCTAAGGCATTTGGAATGAAGATAATTTATTATAATAGAAATAAGCTTCCTGATGATTTAGAAGATGGAGCAAAATATTTTTCTGATATTAAAAACATGCTACCTGAGTGTGACTTTGTTAGTATTCATACACCCGCAACAGCTGAAACAAAAAACATCCTTAATGAATCAACAATTAGTTTGCTACCCAAACATGCTGTTGTTATTAATACCTCAAGAGGATCAACTATTGATGATGATGCTTTGATAGATGCATTAGAAAATAAAAAAATTTATGCAGCTGGTTTAGATGTTTTTAATAACGAACCAAATTTAGATAAAAGATATTTAAAATTAGATAATTGTTTTGTGATTCCACATATAGGTAGTGCAACACATGAGACAAGATTAGCCATGAGCATGATGGCAGTAGATAATATTTATTGCTATTTCAACAAAAAACCTCTTATTTCAGAAGTAGTTTAAGCAACTTCAAGTTGTGTGTTTAGAGAATATATATAATTTCTATATATAAGTTAAATGAATCCGTTGATCTCAAAAATCTTTTGTGATTAACTTTCAAAAAAACATAAACGAGAGGAAGATAATGTTTAAACTTATATCTAAAACTATAGCTGCAGTAGCTATTGTTTCAGTTGCTTTATTTGGCTCTGCAAATGCAAAGACTTTAAAGATTGAAACACACTTTACTGCTAGTTCACCAAATGGTGAAGTTGCGGCTCAATTCGCTAAAAACGTGGAAGAGTTTTCTGGCGGAAGCTTAAAAATACAAATGTTCTACTCATCATCAGTAACTGGTAAATCTGCTGAGGTATTTAACTCTGCACAAACTGGAATTATTGATTGTGATATGACTGGTGCAGGTTACCAAACTGGTAAAAATGCAGCATTCCAATTCGCAGGTGATGTAATGGGAGGATACGATAACCCATATCAACAATATGATTTCTTGAAATTCCCAGGAGCTCAAGAAGCAGTTGATGCACTTTATAACAAATATGGAATGACTTTAATTGGCTGGTGGATACCAGGGCACGAGTCTTTAATATCTAGCAGACCAATTCCAGATGTTGCCTCATTGAAAGACTTTAAATTCAGATCACCTCCAGGAATGGAAAGTATGATCTTTACAGCATTAGGTGCTAAGCCAATTGTTATGGACTTTGGTGAAGTTCCTACAGCTTTACAAACTGGTCTTATCGATGGTGCTGATTATTCATCTTTAGCAACTAACTATGCAGGTGGACACTATGAGCAAAACAAATATGCTACATATCCAGGTTTCCACTCTATGCCAGCTGACCACTTAGCTTGTAACACTAAAGTTTGGAACAAGTTAAAACCTCACGAAAGAGGAGCGATGAAAGCTGGAATAGAAATTGCTGGTAGAACTATTACTAGTTTAGTTGAAAGAAAAAACGCTGAAGCTGTAAAAGCTTTAAATGAGATGGGAGTTACTCTTCATGATTGGTCTAGAGAAGATAGACTTAAATTCAGACAAGCTGCTTTAGGAGCTTGGGAAGAATGGAAGAAAAAATCTCCAGAGGCAGCTGAGCTTATTAAGATACATACTGCTTATATGAAAGCTAATGGTATTATGTAATTAAGAGTTCTAAAAAATTTGAAGGGCCTGAAAAGGCCCTTCTTATCAATAAAATTTTTTAGCTATGCGTGATAAAGATTTACAAGATAAACAATTAAAAGAGCAAAGTGAAAAAGTTGCAAGTAAAGACGATTTTCCAATAAATTGGATTGATAGAATTTCCCTATTTTTAAGTCACACAATTAAATACCTAATCCCCATAATAGTGATTGTGATGATGTATGAAATTTTTATGAGATATGTATTATTTAAACCAACATTATGGGCTAATGAACTATGTTTGTGGTTAGCGGGTGTTTGTTATTTGGTTGGAGGAATATATGCAACAAGACTAAGAAGTCATATTAGAATAGTATTATTATATGATTATGTAAGTAGACCAACACAACGAATTTTTGATTTAATTAGTACCCTTATAATTGTTACTTTTGCTGCAGCAGTAATTTATGGCGGTATGGAAGATGCATACAGATCATTCATAAATTGGGAAAGATTTGCAACTTATTGGGATCCACCAATTCCTGCAACTATGAAACCACTAACATTAATTTGTATATTTCTTATCGCCCTTCAATCGGTGAATAACCTAATTATTGACTGGAAAAATCCTAAAGAAAAACAATACCAACCTGCCAAAGATTTAAAATAAGATGGAATTTGAGATAGGTACACTCTCGATAATACTTATTGTTGGATTATTAGCACTAATATCAATTGGTGTTCCGATGGGTTTTGCTTCAGGTTTTATGGGTGCAGTACTAGTATTTTTATATATTGGTGAGCATGCATTAGGTATTTTACTTTCAAGATATTATTCACTTGTTGTAACTTACTCCTTTTTATCAGTTCCTTTATTTATATTTATGGCCTCCTTACTTGAGCGCTCAAATATAGCTAGAGATTTATATGATGCTTTAAATGCTTGGCTAAGAAAAACTAGAGGTGGGGTAGGAGTAGTAACTGCGATCATGGCAACAATCATGGCTGCTATGAGTGGAATTATTGGAGGAGAAATAGTTTTATTAGGATTGATTGCGCTACCTCAGATGTTGAGATTAAAATATGATCAAGATATGTCTATTGGTATTATTTGTGCATCAGGCTCTTTAGGCACAATGATACCTCCATCTATTGTATTAATTATTTATGGATTAACAACAGAAACTTCAATCACAATGTTATTCCAAGAAGCCATTGTTCCAGGTTTAATGATTTCAGGTTTAATAATTACCTACATTCTTATTCGAACAAGATTGCAACCACATCTTGCACCTTTAAGTGATGAGCCAGCTTTAACTTTAAAAGAAAAAATGTCATACCTCCCGGGTCTTTTACCGCCAATAGGTATAGTAATAATAGTTTTAGGTTCAATTTATTCTGGTATGACTGGAATTACCGAAGCTGCTGGAATGGGAGTTGTTGCAACCTTAATCATTATTTTTGCTAGACGAGAACTTACTTGGTTTTTATTTAAAGATGCATTGGTAAGAACTTTTAAAGCCTCAGGAACTATTTTAACAATTACTTTTGGTGCTACAGTTTTAGCCGGAGCCTACTCTCTTGCAGGAGGACCAACTTATGTAGCTGAAACAATTTTAGCTTATGATTTAAAACCAATGTATTTAATTTTCATGATGCAAATAATGTTTTTAATAATGGGAGCATTTATGGATTGGGTTGGTATCGTATTATTAGCGATGCCGGTATTTTTACCAATAGTTTTAGCTCTTGGATTTGATCCAATATGGTTTGGAATATTATTTTGTGTAAACATGCAGGTTTCATTTTTAAGCCCACCATTTGGTCCTGCGGCTTTCTATTTAAAATCAGTTGCACCTCCACATATTTCATTAACAGATATTTTTAGAGGTTTTGCTCCATTTATAGTAATTCAATTAATTGTTTTAGCTTGTGTAATGTTTTTTCCAGAAG
>CACEGO010000037.1 GCA_902559075.1 uncultured Pelagibacteraceae bacterium
CTGCATGGATGACGATAATATGAGAAGAGGCAAACCTTCAACTCACATTAAATTTGGTGAGTCTACAGCAGTCCTAGCAGGAAATTCATTATTAACTTTAGCATTTGAAATTTTATCAAATCCCAAATTGGAATTAAATGAAAAGATTAAAATAGATTTAATCAAAAAATTATCAGAATGCTCAGGTCATCTAGGAATAGCTGGTGGACAATATTTAGATTTAAGTTATGAAAGAAAGAAAATATCAAAGAATAAAATATTAGAAATGGAAATAAAGAAAACTGGAATGTTATTTAGTTTCTGTTGTGCAGCTCCTGCAATAATTAAGAAAAAAACAATTCGAGAAATTAAGTTTTTCGAAAATATTGGATCAAAGATTGGTCTATTGTTCCAAATAGCTGATGATTTAATTGACCTGAAAAGTAATTCTAAGGAAGCTGGAAAAAAAACAGGAAAAGACCAAAAAAAGGGTAAGGCAACGCTTATAAATTTAATTGGCCATGATGACTCAGTTAAGTATTGTGATAAGATAATAAAAGATGTTAGTAAGAATTTAAGCAAGTATGGCTCAAGATCTAAAAAAATTAACGAAACCTTGAACTATATATTGAATAGAAAAAAATGAAGAAAAATTATCAATTTTTAAATGATATTAACTTTCCATCTGATTTAAGAAAAGTTTCTGAAAATAATTTACAAAAAGTTGCAGATGAGGTGAGGGAGGAAATGATAGATGCTGTTTCAGAAACCGGAGGTCACCTAGGTGCTGGTTTGGGAGTTGTTGAATTGACAGTCGCACTTCATTACGTTTTTGATACTCCAAATGATAAGTTAATTTGGGATGTTGGACATCAGTCTTACCCACATAAAATTTTAACTGGAAGAAAAGATAAAATTAGAACTTTACGGCAGGGCGATGGTTTATCAGGTTTTACAAAAAGATCTGAAAGTGAGTATGACCCATTTGGAGCAGCCCATAGTTCAACATCTATTTCATCTGCATTAGGAATTGCAGAGGCAAATAAATTAGAAAATAAGTCCTCCAATGTAATAGCTGTTATAGGTGATGGAGCAATTAGTGCTGGTATGGCTTATGAGGCTATGAATAATGCTGGAGCGTCAAAGACAAAAATGATTGTTATTTTAAATGATAACGATATGTCAATTGCAAAACCAGTTGGAGCAATGAGAACTTATTTGGCAAAATTATTTACTGGTAAGATATATTTTAGTTTAAGGGAAACCTTTAAGTTAATTACATCTGCATTTTCAAAAAGATTTAGTGCTAAAGCAGGAAAAGCAGAAGATTTTTTCCGTTCAGCAGTAACAGGAGGCACATTGTTTAGTTCACTAGGTTTTTATTACGCAGGTCCTATAGATGGTCATGATTTATCAAGCCTAGTTCCGATTTTAAAAAATGCAAAAGACTCAAGACATGAGGGTCCAATAATGATCCATATTAAAACTCAAAAAGGGAAGGGTTATTCTTATGCAGAAAAAGCAAATGACCATTATCATGGAGTGTCAAAATTTAATGTTGAGACTGGAGAACAGTTAAAGAGTAAATCTAATCTTCCAGCTTATACAAAAGTTTTTGCTAATACGTTAGTGAAACACGCAAAAAAAGATAGCAAAATAGTTGGAATAACAGCAGCAATGCCAGGAGGGACTGGTATGGATGTTTTCGGAAAAGAGTTTCCAAGTAGAATGTTTGATGTAGGAATAGCTGAACAACATGCCGTGACTTTTGCCGCTGGTTTAGCAACCGAGGGATACAAACCATATGCTGCAATTTATTCTACATTTTTACAGAGAGCATATGATCAAGTTGTCCACGATGTTGCCATTCAATGTTTACCAGTTAGATTTGCGATAGATAGAGCAGGATTAGTTGGTGCTGATGGATCAACACATGCAGGTTCATTTGATATAACTTACTTATCAACTTTACCTAACTTTGTAGTAATGGCAGCAAGTGATGAAGCTGAACTAGTTAAAATGATTAATACTTCTGTAGATATAAATGACAGACCTTCTGCAATTAGATATCCAAGAGGAACTGGAGTAGGTGTTGATCTCCCATCAATAGACGAAAAAATTGAAATTGGTAAAGGGAGAGTCGTTCAACAAGGGACACAAGTTTGTATTTTAAACCTCGGTACTCGACTTGAGGAGTGCAAGTTAGCTGTAGAGGAATTAAAAGCAAAAGGAGTTTCAACAACTTTGATAGACGCCAGATTTGCTAAGCCTTTAGACGAAGAACTTGTACTAAAATCTGCTAAGGAACATCAGCTTATGATAACAGTTGAAGAGGGATCAATAGGCGGTTTCGGTTCCCATGTTAAAAATTTATTAGCTGAAAAAGGAGTATTTGATAAAGGTTTAAAATTTAGATCAATGACTTTACCAGATGAATTTATTGAACAAGACGATCCAAAAAAAATGTACGATAAAGCTGGATTAAACAGTTCTCAAATTTCTAAGAAAATTGCTGATATTTTGTTTCAAAAGGAGACAATAAGAGTTGTGAAAAATTAATTTAAGCTAATTACATTGGGCTTTATTCATTAAGTAGTGGTCAAGTAAAACACAGTTCATCATAGCTTCACCAATTGGTACAGCTCTAATTCCTACACAAGGATCATGTCTACCTTTAACAGATATTGAAGTATTTTTCCCAAATTTATTTATAGTTTTTCTACTAGTTAAAATTGACGATGTTGGTTTGACAGCAAAAGATGCAATAATTTCTTGGCCCGTAGAAATTCCACCAAGAATTCCACCCGCTTTATTTGAATTGAATTTTAATTTATTTCCTTTTGAAGAAATTTCATCTGAATTTTGTTCTCCACTTAATTGTGCTGAGTTCATTCCTGCACCTATATTTACACCTTTGACTGCATTAATACTCATTAGACCTGAAGCTATGTCAGTATCCAATTTTGAATAAATTGGAGCACCTAAACCAACTGGGATACCTCTTGCTCTTATTTCAATTACTGCTCCACATGAGGATCCTGATTTTCTTACACCAAGTAAATATTTTTCCCATAATTTAATCATTGATTTATCTGGACAAAAAAATGGATTTTTTGAAATTACTTTATCGTTCCATTGATTTGTATCACATCCAAGAATTCCTAGCTGAGTTACTGCACCAATTACTTTAAATTTTTTACCTAATTTTTTTTGAAGCACAACTTTTGCTATTGCACCGGCCGCAACGCGTGCTGCAGTTTCTCTAGCAGAAGATCTGCCACCACCTCTATAGTCTCTAATTCCATATTTTTTAAAATAAGTAAAATCTGCATGACCTGGTCTGAACTTATCTTTAATATTACTATAATCTTTGGATCTCATATCTTTGTTGTAGATTATGAGAGAAATAGGTGTTCCTGTAGTTTTGCCCTCAAACACTCCTGACAATATTTGAACTTTATCATCCTCTTTTCTCTGAGTTGTAAATTTAGATTGTCCTGGTTTTCTTTTGTCTAATTCTATTTGAATATCTTGCTCTTTAAGAGTTATGTTTGGAGGACAACCATCAACAATACAGCCAATTGCAGGTCCATGAGACTCTCCCCAAGTTGTGAAACGAAATAGCTTTCCAAAAGTATTAAATGACATTATTTATATTATATAGATTATTTTGTTTAAATTATGAATCAAAAAAACTCTTTAGGTCTTAATAGTTGCTTTCTTGATATAGATGATCCAATTCAATTATTTCATGAATGGATGGAGGAAGCAAAGAAAACTGAGCCAAATGATCCAAACGCTGTTGCTTTGGCTACTTCAGATAAAAAAAACATTCCTTCAGTAAGAATGGTTTTACTTAAAGATTTCAACAAAGATGGATTTGTATTTTATACAAACTTAAATAGTCAAAAGGGAAATGAATTAAAGGAAAATCCAAATGCTGCGATGTGTTTCCATTGGAAAAGTCTCTTAAGACAAATAAGAATTAATGGAAAGGTGTCATTAGTTTCTGATCAGGTTGCAAATGAATATTATTCATCTAGAGCGTATGAAAGTCGAATAGGAGCTTGGGCTTCTAAGCAAAGTGAAGAATTAAATTCTCGAGATCAATTATTAAAATCTATACAAGATTACAAAAAAAAATATAGCAACAAATCAGATGTACCAAGACCAAGTCACTGGTCTGGATGGATTTTATCTCCAGATAGTATTGAATTTTGGTTAGATGGTGAGAACAGAATCCACGAGAGATTAAAATATAATAAAGATAACTCCGGTAAGTGGATAAAGTCTTTATTAAGTCCTTAAAAATTTCTTGATAAACTAAATGATGTTAATCTTTTAAGAATATTTTTTTCTTCAGAGTCTTTAAATACACTTAGAGAATTTGAGGCTAAATTTATATAGTGCTGGGCTTTTTGATAGCATTCCTGAATTATTTTATACTTATTTATAAGAGCAATAATTTGATTGAAGTCATCTTTTGTTCTTAACTCTTTTTTAAACATATTTGATAAAATTTTCTTTTCATCATTTCCTAATTTTTGAAAAAGTAAAATTATTGGTAACGTAATTTTTCCTTCAAAAAAATCTTGACCAATTTTTTTACCAAATTGTTTGAGCTCAGCATTATAGTCTAGTGTGTCGTCTGCTATTTGAAAAGTTAATCCCAAGTTTCTTCCATAAAATTCTAAAGCATCTTTTTCTTTATTTCCTGCATCAGATAAAATTGCACCAACTTTAGTTGCTGCTGCAAATAACTCAGCAGTTTTGGCTGAGATAATTTTTAAATATGTTTCTTCCAGCATATCAACTTCACCTCTGTGTTGAAGTTGTAGAACTTCTCCTTGAGCAATTTTTGATGAAGTGGATGATAATAATTTTAAAACTTCTAGGTTTCCGTCTTCTACCATCATTTCAAAACATCTACTCAATAGATAATCTCCTATTAAAACTGACGAATGATTATCCCAAACTTTGTTTAAAGTTTCTTTCCCTCTTCTAACAGTTCCTTCATCAATTACATCATCATGCATCAACGTTGCGCTGTGAATTAATTCAACACACGCAGCTAAATTTATATCTCTTGAGCCTCTAGAGTAACCGCATAATTTTGCACTACCCAATGTTAGTAATGCTCTTAGTCTTTTTCCTCCAGTTTCTATGTGATAATCTGTCATTTTTTCAACCAGCTGTACGTCACTAGATAATTTTGATTTTATTTTTTCTTCTGTTAAAACCAGTTTTTCTTCAACCGATTCTTTAAGCTGAAAATATGAATCATTTATCTGATTTTTAAGCTGTACAACTGTTCCCATAACATTTTTAAATTAGTATAATTTGTTTATATATATTACTTATCAATTGACGCACCAGTTTCTTCAATTATAAGTAG
>CACEGO010000038.1 GCA_902559075.1 uncultured Pelagibacteraceae bacterium
TCTATAAATTGCTGCACAATCCACTTCTGCTTTATCAATTTGCATAGCCATTAATTCAAAATTATTAAAATGACCCGATATAAAAACTACACTTTGTTTGTTATTTTTTATTTTTTCTAGATACTCTCTTCCTTCAATTGATATATGATTATTTAATTTATCATTTTTAAAATTCTTTAAATGCATATACTCTGCAAAGATTCTTCCATAATTTCCCAAAACATTCGTTGCTATTTGTTTATAATTTCCGTTTATCTGGGCTTTTTTTAAATTGTTAATAATTGATAATTTAGATCTGAATAATGGACCTAGATATTTTCCAATAAAAAAACCAAAATTAGATGAAGCTTTAAATCCTATGATTCTAAATAAAAAGAATAAAAAAATTATAAGTACATATTGAGTAAGATGATAAAAATTTTTCATTTAATATTAAATAATATTTTTTTAAATTTATTTAAATTTTTGATTTTTAATTTTATCTTTATAAATTTAATTCCTTTTTTTTGTTTTGAACTCAATCTTAAAAAATCTTTTTCAGTAGTAATAATACTCAGTTTATTTTTTTTTGCTATTTCTTTTATAGAAAAAATTTCTTCGTCATAGAATTTATGATGGTCTGCAAAAATAAATTTTTTTTTAATTTTAAATTTATATTTTAATAATGTATTTTCAAATTCTCTAGGATTTCCAATTCCACAAAACATTAAAAAATTTTTGTTTCTATTAAAAGTTTTTAAATTTAGTGGATCATAACTTCCTTCAAATATCTCAATATCTTTATTGATAGATTTTATTTTTTTCTTTATTTTTGAAGATTTGGTTTCTCCATTTAAAAATACGCAATCATAGTTTTTTAATTCATTAATATTCTCTCTTAGAGGACCCGCAGGTAGGAGATATCCATTACCAATAAATTCTGAGGAATTAAAACAAACAATTTTTAAACTATAATTTATATTTTTTTGTTGTAGACCATCATCCAGCAAAGCTACTTCGTATTTTTTTTTTTCTGCTAATTTTAAAGACAATATTCTATTTTTTTTTGAAATGACCGAACCATTTTTTTTCAGTAAATTAATCTCATCTTTTTGATTATTATATTTTTTTTTTATAAATACTGTTTTAAATTTTTTTTTTAAAATTTGATTTACTAAGATTGTTAAAGTTGTCTTTCCTGTCCCACCAACATAAATATTCCCAATACAAATTGATTTAATTTTAAAAATTTTTTTGTTAGAAAATTTTTTAAAAGAATTGATTAAATAAGTTATGATAGTTAATGGAAAAAGAACTAATGATATAAGATTTTTTTTAAGCCAAAATTCAGGTTTTTTTAAATTCATTAACAATATGTTTATCTAATTCATTTATAGTTTTTTTTAAAATTTTTTCTCCAATATTTTTAATTTTTGTTCCTGATTTAATATTTTTTTTAAAAATTATCGATGAAGATAACTGTTTAGGTGTAATAATTTTATTTGAGAAATTATATGATCTTAATAATTTATATACATCTTTAAAGTTGTCTATATTAGGTCCATGTAATATTCTTGCACCATATCTAGCAGCTTCTAAAGGGTTTTGTCCCCCACCTTTAATAATAGATTTGCCTAAAAAAACTGAGGGACTAATTTTATGAAATTTTTTTGTTTCACCAAATGTATCCACTAAATAAATATCTGTTTTATCAAATTTTTTTTTAATACCAGTATGCAAAGTTACTTTTAGATTTAACTTTTGTAATTCTGACTCTATTTTTTTAACTCTATGAATATGCCTTGGAATAATAATAGTAATAAGATTTTTAAATTTTTTTTTAAGTATGATATGAGTTTTAGCACAAAATATTTCCTCATTATCATGTGTACTTGATGCTACCCAAAATTTTTTATTTTTTAAAAATGAACTTAATTGTTTATTTATTTTATCAAAACTCTCTTGATATTCAGAAAATTTGAGATTTCCCAATTCAACTATATTATCAACTCCTAATTTATTTAGATATGATTTTGTCTCTAAATTTTGAGGATAGGCTATTTTAATATTTTTTAAAACTGAATAAGTAAAATTTTTAAATTTATACCATCTGTTAAAAGTTTTTTTTGTTAATCTTGCATTTATTAATAGAAGTGGAATTTTATTTTTGTTAATATTTTTATACATACATGGCCATATTTCGGAGTCGATAAATATTGCTATGTTCGGTTTCCAAAATTTTAAAAAAAGGCTAACAAAAATAAAATGATCAATCGGATAAAATTGATGAACAGTTTTTTTAAATTTAAATTTTTTTAAAATTTTTGATGAGCTCAGTGTACTAGATGTAATTAGTATTTGTCTCACAGATTTATCTTTTTCATAATGCTTAATAAGGGGTATTACACTTAATATTTCACCCACACTTGAACCATGGAACCATATTAGAAATCCATCTTTTCTCTTTTTTGATGCTATAGAAAATTTTTCAGTGAATCTTATCTTGTCTTCTTTTTTTTTAAATAATCTTAATATTATTATGAATGGAGATATCAATAAAATAATTGACAAAACTATTTGATATAAAAAATACATATTTATTTTTGAATTTGTTTTTCATAAAAATTTTTATACAAGCTTGAATTAGCCAATAAATCTTCATGCTTTCCACTGTCAATAATTTTTCCAGAGTCTATAACATAAATTTTATTTGAATTTAAAATAGTTGAAAGTCTGTGAGCTATAACGACTGTAGTTTTATTTTTAGTAAGAATTTTAAGTGCTTCTTGAATTTTTGACTCTGTTTCAGAGTCAAGCGAAGATGTTGCTTCATCTAATAATATAATAGAACTTTTCTTTAGCATTGCTCTTGCTATAGAAATTCTTTGTTTTTCTCCCCCTGAAAGCCTTATTCCATTTTCACCAATTATTGTTTCATATTTATTTGGAAGTTTATCAACGAATTCATTACAATTAGATAATTTGGCAACTTCATATACCTCTTCATTTGATGCGTTTTCTCTTGAATATTTGATATTGTTTAAAATAGTGTCGTCAAAAAGTGTAGTCTCCTGACTAACTAATGAAATATTTTGCCTAAGTGATTTAATCGTTGTTTTATATATCGATTGACCATCTATTTCTATGTCGCCTTTATCAGCGTCATAAAATCTTGGCACAAGACTTAAAATTGTTGATTTTCCAGATCCACTATGACCTACCAATGAGGTCATTTTACCACCTTCAAATTTTAAGTTAATTTTTTTTAATACAGTTTTTTCATCCTTTTCATAAGCAAAATCTAAATTTATAAAATCTATCTCAGAATTTTTTTGGATAAAAGGCTTAGCATCTACAGAGTCAATTATTTTGTTTTTATGATCTATAATTGGAAGGATTCGCATTGCTGCTGAAAGACCTTGTTTTATAGTCATATTTAAAGTCGAAAGTGCTCTAACGGGTTGGTAAGCTAACATCATCGCTGCTAGAAATGAAAAGAAATTATTAATATCGAGATCACCTTTTGAAATCAAAATACCTGAATAAAATATAAGTATAGCAATCATGATTCCAGTTAAAGTTTCCATTACTGGAGAAATTCTTACATATACAGTTTGAATCTTCTTATTTTTTTCTTTTAGTTCATCTAAATATTTATCTGCTTTTACACCTTCATAATTTTCTTTTTGAAAAATTTTTATTAATCTGTGATTTTTAAACAATTCAACTAAAAAAGTTGTCAAATGTCCTGATTTTACCTGAGCCTCTGTAGCTATTTTACCCATTCTTTTTCCAAGTGTTTTTGCCGATATACTTGCCAAAGGAATCATTATTATTGATATTAGTGAAAGTTTCCAATTTTGTGTGAACATTACTATTAACAGCCCAATCAAAGTCAAAGAGTCTTTAAATAAAGTTAGTATCGCATTACTTAGTAGAGATGTTATGTGATTTACGTCAAAGGTTAAATTAGAGATAAATTTACCTGAGTGCTTTTTATCTATAACCTGAGTATCCGTAGCAATTAATGATTTGACCATGTCGAACTGTAAATTTTTTTTAATATTTTCACCAACACTTATCATTGTAGCTTTTGCAAGATAAAGTGATAGTCCTTTAGTTGTAAAGGCAATTATAATCATTAACGGTATAATCAAAATTAATGATTTATCTTTTTCAATAAAAATTTTTTCAATTGCAGGATCCAAAAGCCATGCAATTGCAGAAGTACTTCCTGCAACTAAAACTGAAAAAAAGACAGATAAAAATATTTTTTTTAAATATTTTTTTGAATAATCATTATATAGTCTTTTATAAATTTCAGAATTTTTCATTAGAGTATTTTTACAACTAAAATATTTAATAAGATTATAAGACCAAATAAATTATTACTTTTAAAAGCTTTTAGACAACTTAAAGGATCACTAGAATTAAACA
>CACEGO010000039.1 GCA_902559075.1 uncultured Pelagibacteraceae bacterium
TGGGATGAGGATAATAATAAATATTTTGATTTTATTTGTGGATTATTACCTATTATAATCGGATATAATAATAAACAAATCAATAAACGTATAATATCCCAATTACAAAAGGGAATTACTTTTTCACTTCCCACAATTTTAGAGACAAAACTTTCTAAAGAACTTTGTAGGCTTATTCCTTCAGCAGAGATGGTAAGATTTGGTAAAAATGGTTCAGATGTTACCGCAGCAGCAATTAGATTGGCTAGAGCACACACAAAAAGAGATAAAATAATTTTTTGTGGATATCATGGCTGGCATGACTGGTATATTGGAAAAACTAAAATGTCTGTGGGTGTTCCGCATGACATTAAAAAACTCACAACATCTTTTGAATATAATAATTTTGATAAGTTAGAAAAAATTTTAAAAAAAAATCCCAAAAAATATGCAGCTGTTATTATGGAGCCAGTTTATAATATAGAGCCAAAAAAAAATTTTTTAAAGAAAGTTAGATCTATTACAAAAAAATATGGATGTCTTTTGATATTTGATGAAATAGTTACAGGATTTAGAATAAATTTAAGGGGAGCTCAACATCATTATAAGATAACTCCAGATATATCATGTTTTGGTAAAGCAATGGCTAATGGTATGCCAATATCAGCAATTGTTGGTAAGAGAAAATTTATGAAACATTTTGATAAAATTTTTTTTTCCACTACATTTGGAGGAGAGACTCTTTCTTTAGTGTCGGCGCTTGAAACAATTAAAATACTTAAAAACAAAAATGTGATCAATGAAATTAAAAAATTTTCAAAAAAATTTGTTAAAGATATCAAAAAAATAATATTTAAATATGAATTGAGCGAAATTTTAAAAATCGAGGGTGTATGGTGGAGGCCAGCATTTGGGGTGTTAAGAGAAGAAGATAGAAATTATCTTACCTTACTAAGAAAAAACCTAATTAAAAATAAAATTTTAATTGGAAATAGTTTTAATTTTTGCTTTTCTCATACTGAGAAAAAAATTTATAAAAATATTATAAACAAAGTTGAAAAAGCTTTAAAAGATACAAAAGAAAACAAAAAATTTAACAAAAAAGAAAGAGTTAATTTTGTGGTTAGATCTTAAACTTGTAAATAGCTCATTAATGTATGAATTTTTGGGTCAAAAACATCCGGTTTTCTATAAAAACTCATCAGTCCTGTTTTCATGTTAGAATAATTAAAATGACCTGTTAACAAACCAATAAATAAACTGTAGCTACATCTAAAAATTTCATAGTTCTCGTCATCAATTTCTATTTCTTTAATTAAATTAACAGTATCATCTGCTAAAGACATTCTATAAAGATATTCATGACCTACATCGATATAGAAGGCTTTTTCTGAAACAATATTCATTTTATTTTGCCATTTCATTTGATTGGATCTAGCTTTTGTTAAAAGTCTTTTTAAATTTTGCTGAAAAGACCTACCTATTAAAAAAACATCGTTACCAATTTCGTTATGAGGAAAATATTTTTCTAACTTTTCACTTATATAATCATCATCGAAAATACTTTTTTGTTTAGATATATGATTTAAATAATCAGCTTGATCTTCATGGGTTATAGGAACAAATTTTGAAGACTCTTTTTTAGTTATAAAGTCATATTCCTCTCCACTATTTATTAAAATTTCTTTAAATTGCTGACCTTTATCTTTACAATATTTAGTTGCTTCTTCGGCAGTTCCAACTCCATAATAAGCATACTTTAATGCCTTAGCTCCTCCATACACACATCCAGCAGCAAAGGGGAAAACATTTTTTGGTTTTGTACTTTCAATAAATTTGTTCATTAATTCATAATTTTTTATTTTTTTTTCATCTGCTTTTTCTTTTCTGTCTTCATCAGACAAATTTTCATAAAAAGCTGGATATGGGCCTTGGTATGCATAAGGTATCATTGCAAAATCAAAATCATACTTTTTTCCTATAATATCCATTTGATTTTTTGAATATACAACATCATTGGCATTTAACATTGTAAAGCCATCAATCTTAAAAACTCCAAAAGAATCAACTTCAGGATTTATTTCTGCAACATATAAATTGCATTCATCATCATGGTTAAGACTTAAAGTTTGATCTTTTTTACACACTATAACATTTTTAAAACCAAGTGATTTTATATTTTTTTCCGTAAAATTATTCTCATAATCTGCACATAAAATAGGAATATTTTTATCAAACAAATTTAAAGTTTGTTTATCAAAATGATCTGCATGAGTATGAGTGATATAAATATAATCAGGATTTATTGATGATATTTCTTCTTTTGAAAAATTACTTTCAGGAAAATTATATAAGTTTGTAGTTGAATTTCTATTAAATGTAATCCATGGATCAAATAATATTTTAGTTGATTTACCAGTAATAAGAGCCATCGAATTTGTATAATATTTTATTTTCATATTTTTATAATATTGAACTACCAGTTTTTAAAAAGTTACCATCAGCTGACCTGTCTAATCTTTGAAAATAAATACCATTTTTTAATTTTTTATTTTCAACAATTTTACCATTTATGAATTTGAAACTTTTCATAAATGGGGATTTAATTTTTTTCTCATCAGGAGAAATTAAATATCTTAACGAAATCCGTGGTTTAACACTTAAATTTAATTTTGTTCCGTGTAAAATTAACCCATGAAAACAAAATACTTTTCCAATATTACCAAAAATAGAAACTTCTTTAGTTTTCATATGATTTTTTTTTAAATCACTATAATACCAATAATCACTTTCACTGCTTGGTCTTAGATAATGCGGATAATGAGTTGCTCCAAATTTATATGATCCTTGAAGTATATTAAGTGGTGAGTCTTTTTTTTTGACTTCATCAAGATAAATATAAAAAGTAACAAATTTTTTACCTCTAGTCATATCTTGATGAAAATCTATATTTTGAAAATATTGAACATCTTGGTACTCTTTTTTAATATATGGATTTACATTTGGTCTTCCAACATTTTCAGTAACGTCTAAGACCCATTGCGGATGTAACTTTTTTGGAACTGATCTTATTATTGATTTCTTTTTTATTGTATAGTTTTGACCAACGATTGACTCAACAGCTTTTTGAAAATTTTTTGAATTTTCTATAAATTTTAAATTTAAATTTAAGTTAAAAATTGCATTAAATTCTTTTTCGCCCGGTGAATAATTTTTCAATCTTCCGCTTTTTTTAAAATCTTTTTTTGTTTTAAAAAATATACTTTTATTACATGGTCTATTTTCATCTATAATATTTTTTAATTTAGTACACTTTGATTTTTCAAGAATATTTCCAAAATCGTAGTATCCATTTTTTAAGAAAAATTTTTCTATATTTTTTTTACTTAACATAATTTAGAACTTTTCCACATTTTTTGTTATAACCATTTTTAAACTTATCCAACCTATAGTCTTGCTCATAAAAAGATCTAGAGATAATTTTTTCATATGATTTTTGATAAGGTGAGCTTTTAACAACTTTTTTTGGAGATAAAACATATCTTAAAGCAAGTCTTTCTTTTTCAGATGATTTTGATGGCTCAGAACCATGCAAAACATAACCGTTAAAAATAATTGAACACCCAGATTTACCAAAAATTTTAAGATCCTCAGTTGTGACATGATTACCAAGGAAATCTGAATAGACAATTTTTTTTTTATCACTACTTGGTCTACAATAATGTGGATATTGAGTCGCTCCAAGCATATGAGTTTTAGGTAAAATTCTTATAGGTGTATCGCTCATTTTTAAAACATCATCTAAATAAATTATTATTGTAATTGAATCCCTTTTTCTTCCACCATTATCTTGATGGTAATCTAATCCATAAATATACGAAATGTTTCTAAACTTTTCTTGTACATACATATTTAATTGAGGCATGCCAATATCTTTAATCTCATGTTTTAACCATGAAGGAAAAAAATTCATTGGTGTATTTCTTAATAACCACTTCTCTTCAATAAAAAAGTCA
>CACEGO010000040.1 GCA_902559075.1 uncultured Pelagibacteraceae bacterium
GTCATATATGTCGATTGTCCTCTCAAATCTTTTGAATTTATAGAATTATTTAAAATTTTATTTGTAATTTCTTTTATTTTTTTTTTATCTAACAAATGAATAAAAAGAAGCAATCCTGTTTGAAGAAATTCTTCATTTTTATTAAAATAATTTTCTGCCTCTATGTAGAAGTCTTTGACTTTGAACAAATATTTAGAAAATTCTTTAAACACACTAGAAATTTTAATACCTACAATTACAAAATTTTTAATACCGTTGAGTCCATGAATAGAATTTTTTTCTTTAAGATAAGCAGTTTCAAATGAGGAAAGGGCTTTATTAATATCCTCTTTAGATGGATTTTTTTTTAAATAATAAGATATCCCTATTAAATTAATTAGACCTGATGGTCTCTCATCTGGTAAAGTATATTTTTCAGAAACTTCGATGACTTGTTCGTATTTTTTTTGAA
This sequence comes from uncultured Pelagibacteraceae bacterium, assembly GCA_902559075.1. GTDB lineage: Bacteria > Pseudomonadota > Alphaproteobacteria > Pelagibacterales > Pelagibacteraceae > Pelagibacter. Next base: position 452 of record CACEGO010000040.1, read on the forward strand.
TATAAAGATTTTTAATCTTGTCTTTAATCTCTTCACTAATCATCTCATATTATATTCCAAATTATTAAGGATAATATATAATCTTTTAAGCAGGTTTATTCATTGAATTAAAAAACTCAGCATTATTTTTTGTGTCTTTTAATTTAGAATTAATAAATTCAATTGCGTCCATCGTTCCCATTGGTGCAATTATCCTTCTAAGAACATTCATTTTTTGCAAGTCATTTTTGTCAAATAATAGCTCTTCTCTTCTTGTTCCTGATTTTGTTATATCAATCGCTGGGTAAATTCTTTTATCTGCGATTTTTCTATCTAGTATTGTTTCACTGTTACCTGTTCCTTTAAATTCTTCAAAAATCACTTCATCCATTCTACTTCCCGTATCAATCAAAGCTGTAGAAATAATTGTTAGTGAACCACCCTCTTCAATATTTCTTGCTGCACCGAAAAATCTTTTGGGTCTTTGAAGTGCATTTGCATCAACACCTCCTGTTAGAACCTTTCCTGAACTTGGTATAACGGCGTTATATGCTCTTCCTAATCTTGTTATAGAATCTAATAATATAATAACATCTTTTTTGTGTTCGGTTAATCTTTTAGCTTTTTCAATGACCATTTCGGCTACCGCTACGTGCCTTTGAGCTGGTTCATCAAAAGTAGAGCTAATTACTTCACCTTTTACAGTTCTTTGCATGTCTGTTACTTCCTCAGGACGTTCATCGATCAGTAACACCATAAGGTAACATTCTGGGTAATTTTTGGCTATTGAGTTTGCAATGCTTTGCAAAATCATTGTTTTCCCAGCTTTTGGTGGAGAAATAATTATAGATCTTTGCCCTTTGCCGATTGGGCTAACTAGATCAATAAGTCTTGGAGTTAAATCTTGCTTTTTTAGGACCTTTGTAGTTTCAACTTCCATAACCAGCTGTTTGTCAGGATATAACGGAGTTAAGTTATCAAATGCAATCTTGTGTCTTGCTTTTTCTGGTTCCTCAAAATTTATCTTACTAACTTGCAATAATGCAAAATATCTCTCACCTTCTTTAGGGGCTCTTACTGGTCCTTCAACTGTATCTCCGGTTCTCAAACCAAATTTTCTAATTTGACTTGGGCTTACATATATATCATCTGGGCCCGGAAGATAGTTTGATTCCATTGCTCTTAAAAATCCAAAGCCATCTTGTAATAACTGTAAAACACCTACGCCAGTTATTTCCTCTTTTTCAGCAACTTTTTTAAGAATTGCAAAAAGTATTTCTTGCTTTCTTAAAGTACTTGCATTTTCTATTCCAAGCTCTTCAGCCTGTGTGATAAGCTGTTCTGATGATTTAAGTTTTAATTCTTGAATATTCATGATTGTTTTTTTCGATAAGGACTTATCAGATAACGATAATATATATACTCTTTGAAGTATTACAAGACAGTTAGTAAAATATTAAAAAGATGAGTAAAATGTGGGTTTTTTAAGCATATTTAATAATTGTTTCCTAACTCTTTAGAAAAATCATCAACTTTTGACCAATCAGTGAACTCATATGATTGGGAAGTGTCTGTTGGGCCCTTTGTTATGAACATAATAAATTTAATTATATATTTATCAAAAAGGTTGTAATTGGGGTAATCAACCTTGCCAGCAAACACCCTTATTTTATTCGGTTTCCATTTAGATATTTTTAAAAATTTATTTACATAAGGGTTTGTTTCAGCTGTATTTTTTTCTGGTTTTCTTGCAACAACATTTACTGAAAAAAAAGCGTTTTTTTTTTGATCTAAAATATTTTTGTTTAAATTAATAAATTTATAAAGTTCTTTAGAGTGCTTGCCGTATCTAATGCTAGCACCAATTATAATTTTTTTAAAATTAGATAGATCAACTTTTTTAGCATCTTCTAAGGAAAGAAGCTTTACTAAATTTCCGTCGTTTAAAAAATTTTTAATTCTTTCGCAAATTATTTTTGTATGCCCGTCTGTAGTTGAGTAAATAATTAAAAAATCAAACATATTTTGTTTCTCTTATGATTTATTCATCACTTGTTGTGGCATTTTTTCATAAAACTTTTTATCTAACTGATATTCTATATCCTCTTTATCTTGAGCCGAACCCTCTGCCTGTGTAAGTGTGTATTTAGCAAAATCTTTACACCAATCCTTTTTAGTGTTTAAACATTCTATCGGATATATGTTTCCTCCCCAATCTTTTGCTTCGTTTACAAGCTCATGACCTAGTTCATCGGTAGTTTCTAAGCAATCAGCAACAAAGCTTGGAGAGTATATGGCTATTTCTTTTTTGCCCTCAGTAATTAGTTTTTTCACTACTTCTTCAGTATAAGGAGTTATCCACTCTTCAGATCCAAAACGGCTTTGAAAACTCATCATGCATTGTTCTGGCCTTATATTTTTTAATTTATTTGTTATAAGACAAAACGTTTCATAGCAATGTCTGTAATAATCATCGCCCTTATTAACAATTCTTCTTTTTTGCATGCCATGAAAGGTAATTATTAGATTGTCAATTTTTTTTCCTTCTTGGTTAAGCTCATTAATTTTAGTATCAACTTGTCTTACAGAATTATCTATAAAAGCATGTGTTCTGTGAAAATTTGTAATAACTTCAAAAGTTGGAATCTTAACTCTTTTGGATAATTCTTTTGCTAAAGCGTCTATACCTGAGGCTATTGTGCTTTCTGAGTACTGGGGAAACATCGGTATAACCAATAATTTAGTTGCGCCAATGCCTTTTTTTAAATCATCTTCCCAGCTATCGTAAACTTCATTTACATATGGGGGAGACAGAAGAAAAGCATGATTTACCTCGACATGGCCATGAGGATCGATTTTCTTTAGCTCTTCTCTAACATTATTTGTAAAGTCTCTTGTGTTTGTAATTAAAGGAAAACTTTTTCCATCCCATATTCTTGCATAAAGTTTTGCAGACTTTTTTGGTCTAAAGGGTAATACAAAAAAATTTAAAATTATTTTCCATAACCAAGGATTTATATCAACGACCCTTGGGTCTCCTAAAAATTTTCTAAGATATTTTCTTAAAGCTTTAGTTGTGGGCTCAGAAGGAGATCCGAGTTGGACAAATACAACTTTTGTTTTTCTTTTTGGGTGTGTATAAATTTGGTTCATATTAATAATTTTTTACTGTTTTTATTAAATAATCAAACATATTAGGGTCTGTATCTGGGAGCACGCCGTGTCCTAGGTTGAATATATATGGATGGTCCTTAAAAATATTGAGATATTTTGAAGCTTCTTTTTTTAAGGTTTCTTTATCAGTTAATAAAATTTTTGGGTCTAACCCGCCTTGTATGGGTATTTTTATATCTCTAAGTATTTTTTTTGGATCAACATTATAATCGATACTAACAGCATCGGGTTTAACAATTTCGCAAAATTCTTTATAACTTTTT
>CACEGO010000041.1 GCA_902559075.1 uncultured Pelagibacteraceae bacterium
ATAAGCCACCAGGCATATCTGGCTGAGCTGTTAACAAATGAAGGTTGACTGCAATACTAATTGCAGAGCCCCATACATGATTAATTACTGGTATAAAATTAGCTTGTGCTAATGCTGCAACTTTTAAATACTCAGTAATTCCTCCAAGTCCACAAACCTCTGGTTGAGCTATATCTATGCATTTATTTGATATTAGTTTATTCCAGCCATATTTAGTAAATTCAGCTTCTCCACCTGCAATACTAGTATTTATTTTTTGTTTTAATTCTCTATAACCTTCATAATCTTCAGGCGCAACGGGTTCTTCAAACCAATAAATACCTAGTTCATCCAAACCTTTTCCAACATAAAGAGCATCTTTCAAATTATAAGCATGATTTGCATCAACCATTAATTTAAAATCTTTTCCAATAGAGTCTCGTACAGCTTGAACCAATTTTAAATCCTCTTTTGGACCTAATCCAACTTTCATTTTCATAGCTTTAAAATTTTTTGATTTTATTTGCTTAGATTCTTCTTTGAACAAGCCGATCAATTCATCAGTAGATTTTTTTTGTAACATCATTCCATATCCATAAACTGGAACATCATTATTACATTTGCCGCCAAGAAGCTGATAGAGAGGAGCGCTTGTTTTCTTTCCAAGAATATCCCATAAAGCTATATCAATACCTGACAAAGCTTGTATTGGCATACCTTTTTGACCACTATCTCTTAAAAGATTATAAACTTTTTGCCAAATATGCTCTTTATTTAAAGGATCTTCGCCTAAAATTAAGGGCTGTATAACTTTCTCAACAATAAACTTATTCGCTAATGCAATATTGCCTGGGCCAAAACACTCTCCCCAACCAGTAATCCCATTATCAGTTTGAACCTCTACTAGGTGAGCTGTACGATGCTTATAATATTGTTGTGAATACCCAAGTTCTTTTTCTAACTCATATCTAAGTACATGACTTTTAATAGAAGTTATCTTCACAATAATTACAAAGCTACTACTTTTGAGTTTTGCTCTCCTAAATTTTCAATAGACAACTTCATAGTATCACTAGCTTTTAAAAACTGCTGAGGTTTCATGCCCATACCTACACCAGGAGGTGTTCCGGTCGTAATTATATCGCCTGCTTGAAGAGACATGTACTTACTCAAATAAGATACTATAACATCAACGTTAAATATCATTGTGCTTGTATTTCCTGTTTGCATTCTTTTTCCATTAACATCTAAACTCATCTTTAAGTTGTTAACGTCTGTAATTTCATCCTTAGTAACTAAATGTGGACCAACAGGGCCATAAGTGTCATGAGATTTTCCTTTAACCCACTGTCCCATTTTTTCAAGTTGCCATTCACGTTCACTTACATCATTTACTAAACAATAACCTAAAATATGGTCTTGTGATTGATTTTCTGTAATATGTTTAGCTTCTTTACCTATTACAATACCAAGCTCTACCTCCCAGTCTAATTTTTTTGATCCTGAAACAATTTCAACATCATCGTTGGGTCCAACTATACAGCTAGTTGCCTTCATAAATACTATTGGTTCTTTAGGAATATCAGCTCCAACTTCAGCTGCATGATCTGAATAATTAAGCCCTATAGCTATAAACTTACCTGGGCTAGTTATACAAGAACCTATTCTTTCATTTGAAGATAATTCTGGTAAATTCGATAAATCAGCACTTTGTAGCTTTGCAAAAGTCTCGAAGTTTAAAAAATCAGGATTTAAATCTTTAACATGAGAACTTATATCCCTAATTTTACCATCCTTATCCAAAATAGCTGGTTTTTCTTTTCCTTTTTCACCTACTCTTAATAGTTTCATTATTTCTCCTTTATATTTAAATTGTCATTCCACCATCGACAGAAAATGTATTGCCTGTTGTAAATGTAGATTCATCTCCAGCTAAATAAATAGCCATAGATGCAATTTCTTCAGCTGTTCCTAATCTCCCCATGGGCTGTCTTGCTATAAAATCTTTCTTTGCTTGAACAGGATCTGGACTTTGATTCACTCTTTCTTGCCAAGAAGGAGAGAAAACAGTTCCAGGCGCTATTGCATTGCATCTGATATTTTGCTTAACAAAATCTGAAGCAATTGATTTTGTTAAACCAATAATTGCTGCCTTTGATGCACCGTAAACAAATCGATTTGGTAAACCTTTTAAACTAGAAGCTATTGAAGAAATATTAATTATACTTCCTCCATTTTGCTTGATCATTAAAGGCAAGATTGCTCTACACATAAAATACATAGATTTAATATTTACATCAAATGAAAAGTCCCAATCTTTTTCCTCACAATCAAGGATAGTTCCATGATGGACAAAACCAACTGCATTAAACAAAACATCAACTTTATCTAAGGATTTTGTAAATTCTAATATTGCTTTGTTATCTGTTGAGTCTAGCTTTTGTACTTTTATTTTAGGATATTCTTTGTTTAAATCACCCAGAGTTTTATCATTTAAATCTGTTGCGATTACATGAGCGCCCTCTTTATGAAATGCAATTGCTGTTGCCTTACCGATTCCTTGACCAGCTGCTGTAACAACAATTTGTTTTCCTTCTAATCTACCACTCATTTTTTATTTATCCTTTCAATTTCATTATAAAGTGAACTATGATCAGTATTTCCATGACCATTATCGACTAAAGTTTTATACATTTCTTTTACCAAATTTGAAATAGGTAAATGTGTATTATATGAATTTGCACACTCTAAAATGTTATTCATATCTTTTAAATGAGTCGATGTTTTACCTTTTGGACTAAAATCTTTATCAATCATTCTTTTTCCATGTGTTTGTAATATTTTACTATCTGCCCAACCTCCGGTTAGAGCTTTAATTAGTTTGATTGGATCTGCACCTGCTTTTTCACATAAAGTTATTGCCTCTGCAACTGCTCCAATTGTAACTCCTACAACAATTTGATTTGCTAACTTTGAAACTTGGCCACTACCAGTGGGTCCTACTAATGTTGGGTTTCCCATAGCTTTTAAAATATTAACAGAGTTATCAAAAATATTTTGATCACCACCAACCATAATTGCTAAAGAAGCTTCTTCAGCTCCAATAGTTCCTCCAGAAACAGGTGCATCTAAATAATTTATTTTTTTTAATTTTAAAATATCTCTATATTTTTTTGCAGTAGTTGGTTTAATTGAACTCATGTCGATAACTGTTGAATTAAATTTTAAATTATCTAAAAAATCTGAACTGCTCATTATTGCATCAATAGCAACATCATCTGTTAACATTGTAATTATAAAATCATTATCTTTAA
>CACEGO010000042.1 GCA_902559075.1 uncultured Pelagibacteraceae bacterium
GTGTTCCACCACATAATTCAGTTGAAAAATACTTTCCATCCTCATCACCCATAGAAAGAACTCTTACTTCATCACCATATTTTTCACCAAATAGTGCTAAAGCACCATTCTCAACTGCCTCATCTGGTGTCATTAATCTAGTTTTAACATCAGATTTTTTAGATACCATTGAATTAACAAATTCCTCTATTTTATCTATCTCTTCACTTAATATTGGTTTCATGTGGCTAAAATCAAATCTCAATCTATTAGGTTCAACCAAAGAACCTTTCTGAGTTACATGATTTCCTAAAACTCTTCTTAACGACTCGTGTAATAAGTGTGTTGCAGAGTGGTAAGCACGAGTGTCATCTCTTTTTTCAACATTGATTTTTAATTCGACACTGTCTTGTAATGTAACTGAACCACTAATTACTCTCCCATAATGAACAAATAAATCACCAAGTTTTTTTTGAACATCTGTTACTTCAAATTTAAAATTATTTGAAGCAATCTCACCTGTATCTCCAACTTGACCTCCAGACTCGCCATAAAAAGGGGTTTGATTTACTATAATCATTCCCTCATCATTTTCTTTCAATTCTTTAACTTCTTTATTGTATTTAAGCAACGATAAGACAACGCCCTCCGCCTGATTAGTTTCATAACCTAAAAATTCAGTAGCTTCTAGCTTATCTTTTATACCAAACCAAATATCTTCAACAGCTGCATCACCAGATCCTTTCCAATTTTTTTTAGCAAGCTCTCTACTTTCTTTCATTAAAGATTGAAACTTTTCAGTGTCAATTGACATTGATTTATTTCTTAAAATATCTTCTGTAAGATCTAAAGGAAACCCATATGTGTCATACAATTTAAAAGCTACTTCTCCTGGCAAAACTTTGTCTATTTTTGATATTTCATCGTTTAAAATTTTAATTCCTCTATCTAATAAAACTAAGAATTTTTCTTCCTCCATTTTTAAAGTTTCTTTAATTAAAGACTCAGCTCTTACAAGTTCTGGATAGTTTCCAGACATTTCATTTTTAAGAGTATCAAACAAATTATAAAAAACTGGTTCTTTCGATCCTAATAAATGAGAATGTCTCATCCCTCTTCTCATTATTCTTCTAAGAACATATCCTCTACCTTCGTTAGATGGCAAAACCCCTTCAGCAATTAAAAATGAACTTGCTCTTAAGTGATCAGCTATAACTCTAAAGCTTGCAAGATTAGATTTGTCTGATTTAACTTTTACAATTTCAGATGCAGAAATAATTATTTTTTTAAAATGATCTGTTTCATAGTTATCATGTGACCCTTGTAATAAAGCTGCAATTCTTTCTAATCCCATTCCAGTATCAACAGATGGTTTTGGAAGATTAATTCTTTTATCTTTTGTTACTTGTTCAAACTGCATAAAGACCAAGTTCCAAATTTCTATAAATCTATCCCCATCTTCATCTTTAGTTCCAGGTAATCCTCCGGGTAGATGATCACCATGATCAAAAAATATTTCAGAGCAAGGTCCACAAGGACCTGTTTCTCCCATTGACCAAAAATTATCTGAAGTTGCTATCCTTATAATTCTATCATCGCTAAAACCCGCTATTTTCTTCCAAAAATTGAAGGCCTTATCATCTTCATGAAATACGGTTACATAAAGTCTATTTTTATCTATTCCAAAATCTTTTGTTATTAAATCCCATGCGTAATGTATGGCTTGCTCTTTGAAATAATCACCAAAAGAAAAATTTCCTAACATCTCAAAGAATGTGTGGTGTCTTGGTGTATAGCCAACATTTTCTAGATCATTATGTTTTCCACCTGCTCTTACGCATTTTTGAGAAGTAGTAGCTCTGACGTAGTCTCTTTTTTCTAATCCTGTGAATACATTTTTAAACTGTACCATTCCAGAATTGGCAAACATTAAAGTAGGATCATTGTTTGGAACTAAATTACTAGATTCCACAATCTTATGATCATTCTTTTCAAAATACTTTAGGAAAGTATTTCTTATTTCATTAAGTGTTTTGTCTGCCATATTTTTAAAATACAGCTTTTTTATTCTATGTCTAGATATCGAAGGGAAAAAAGGCGCTTAATTTAAGCGCCTTTTATTAATAAAGATGACCTATTAATTCTTTTTAGATGGAGGAGTAACTTCTGCTTTGTCAGCTTCTTCTTTTTCAGCTACTTTCTTTTCTTTTTCCAATTTTTCAGGATCGATTGGATTTCCTTCTATTTTCTTAGAAATCACACCTGCTTTTTCTCTAATTGCCATTTCAATTTCTGCAGCAACTTTAGGATTTTTAGCTAGATAAGTCTTAGCATTCTCTCTACCTTGACCAATCTTCTCACCTTTATAAGCATACCAAGCACCTGATTTTTCAATTATATCTGCTTTGGAACCAAGATCGACTAGTTCACCCATCTTGCTAATTCCTCTTCCATACATCAAGTCAAATTCAACAACTTTAAATGGTGGTGCTACTTTATTCTTAACTACTTTCACTCTTGTAGAATTACCAATAATTTCATCTTTATCTTTAATGGCACCAATTCTTCTAATGTCCATTCTTACAGATGAGTAAAACTTAAGTGCATTACCGCCTGATGTTGTTTCTGGACTTCCAAACATAACTCCAATTTTCATTCTAATTTGGTTGATGAAAATCATCATTGTATTTGTATTTGATATTGAGCCTGTTAATTTTCTTAATGCCTGACTCATTAATCTTGATTGAAGACCAACGTGATGATCTCCCATTTCTCCTTCAATTTCAGCTTTAGGAGTTAAAGCTGCAACAGAGTCGATTACGATTACTGAAATAGAGCCTGATTTTACTAGTGTATCAGCGATTTCTAACGCTTGTTCACCAGTATCTGGCTGTGAAATTAAAAGTTCCTCTGTACTTACACCTAATTTTTTTGCATAAACCGGATCTAAAGCATGCTCTGCATCAACAAACGCACAAATGCCTCCAGCTTTTTGGGCTTCAGCAACAACTTGTAATGCTAAAGTAGTTTTACCTGATGACTCTGGTCCGTAAACTTCGATAATTCTTCCTTTTGGTAATCCACCTATACCTAAAGCTAAATCAAGACTTAAAGAACCTGTTGAAACAGACTCGATATCCATAGCTCTTTTTTCACCAAGCTTCATTACAGAGCCTTTTCCAAAATTATCTGTAATTTGAGCTATTGCAGCATCAAGTGCTTTATTTTTTTCTTTAACATCCATTTCTTGATCTTTAGTAGATTTA
>CACEGO010000043.1 GCA_902559075.1 uncultured Pelagibacteraceae bacterium
CTATTTGTGTAATTGGATCTGGTGGTGTTAGTAAAGCAGCAGTGGCAAATATTATAACAACAACATACTTTCTTCTCTCTTTTAAAAACTTGCTGTCAACAACGCCTATTCTTGCTAATAAACTTAAAACTATAGGTAACTGAAAACTTATTCCGAATGCAAAAATTAACTTCATAACAAGTGATAAATATTCATTTACTTTAGCTTCTAGTTGTATAGGTAAATTTGTAGACATTCCTGTGCTTTCAAATGATAAAAAGAATTTAATAGCTAGAGGCATGATTAAATAGTAAACAAGCATGCCTCCTAAGAAGAAAAGAATTGGTGTTAATATTAAATATGGAAGTATGGCAACTTTTTCGTGTTTGTATAAACCTGGTGCAATAAATTTCCATATTTGCATTAGGATAAAAGGACATGTTACAAAAAAAGCTGTGAAAAAAGATACCTTAATATATGTTAAAAAAGTTTCTTGTAAGGCTGTAAAAATAAGCCTTCTGTCAGATCCATCATCTTTTACAGCTTGAGCAAATGGGTCAACTAAAAAACCGTAAATATGTTCTGCAAATATGTAACAAATAACAAAAAAGATTATTAGAAATATAAAACTATTTATTAATCTTTTTCTCAGTTCTGTTAGATGGCTAACAAATCCACCCTCATTTTCTTCATTGCTCATCTTTTTTAGTTTCTTTTTTTATTTCATTATCAATTTTTTCTTCATCAATCTCTAAATTCGAAACTTCATTTTGAATATTACTTACATATCTTTTGGCGGTGCCTATCCAAGAACCAGCTTTCTTTAACATGATTGGGAAATCTTTTGGCCCAAGTACAACAATTGCAATACCAACAACAATTAATATCTCAAACCAACCAATAGTAGGCATGTGATTTAATCTTTGTTTTCTGAGTCTTTATTCTCGTCGGAAATATTTTTTGGCTCAGTATCGTCAGTGACATCTGACGCCATTCCTTTTTTGAAACTTTTAATTCCCTTAGCTACATCACCCATCAGACTAGAAATTTTTCCTCGTCCAAATAATAAGACTACTAATATAACTACGATTGCTATTTGCCAAATTCCTATGCTCATGAAAAACTTATAACCTTTTTATGATTAATTTAAAAGTTACTTTTTTATTAATCTTTTTCTTCTGTATCAAGAGTACTATTTAACATCTCGTCAATATTAGAATAAATATCCTCTTTTTTTTCTTCTTGTTTTTCTTTGTAAAATTTCCCTGTTCCAAAAATTGCACTATCAATACTTGAACTATCAATTAAACCAGCTGCACCTAATTCATCAATTGTGGGCAAATCTGATAATTTTTGAAGATTAAAGTGACTTAAAAATTCATCGGTTGTGACATATTGAATTGGCCTACCTGGCACATCTTTACGACCACCTGGCTTTACCCAATTTAGCTCCATCAATATTTCAAGAGTATTTGTTCCAAATGCTACGCCTCTTATTTCTTCAATCTCAGCTCTAGTAACTGGCTGGTGATAAACAATTATTGCTAAAGTCTCAACAGCAGCTCTTGAAAGTTTCTTTTCCACTGTCTTTTCTTGTGACATGATATTTGACAAGTTAGGAGAAGTTCTGAAAGACCATTTATCTTTTATACAAACAAGATTAATACCACGATGAGAGTACTCTTGCTGTAACTTCTCTAAAGATTTAGTTACACTACCTTTTTTTGTAATTTTACTTTCAATTGTATCAATATCTAATGGTTCGGCAGCTGCAAAAATTACAGCTTCAATTTCTTTTTCCAAATCAGTTAACTTAGATGGAAATTTTAAAATGTTATCTTTAGCAACTCTTTCTTTTTTAATCATTATTTTCCTTTACATAAATATCATCAAACAATTTATCCTGTTTCATAGTTAGGTTTCCTTCTTTAACTAACTCTAAGGAACCAGCAAATATTCCTGCTTTACCAGTACGTTTATATTTTGATCCTTTTTTAAAATTTTTAGGAATTAAATCATCTAATTTTTTCCATTCAATCAATTTACCAAAAAATTCTCTTATTGTTTTAATTCCATCCTCAGCAGTAAATACAGGTAATTTTGGAATGTTCATTTTTTGAAAGTCCTTTGTCATAATAATTGTTGAATATGACTTCAGAAGCTCAAAGAGACTTAAATTGTATTCAGTGCTATAAATAGATCTTATATTTCCTTTCATCCCTCGTGATCGTATTTCTCTTCCTAGTCTTTTTCTTTTAAGCATTTGTTCTGAAAGTAATCTTATTAGCTCTAATTTTTTAAGTTGTAATTTTAACTTTTCTGCAACCTCTTGGACTTTAAATTCCTCTTCTGGTGTCCCTGGTAGTAATAATTTGGATTTCAAATATGCTAACCAGGTTGCCATCAATAAGTATTCGGAAGCTATTTCTAAATTTAGGTCTTTTTCTTTTGTAATATAATCATGAAATTGATCTGCTAACTTTGTTATTGATATCTCTTCAAGATCAACTTTTTGAGCTTTCGCTAAATCTAGCAGTACATCCAAAGGTCCATTGTAGTTATTTATATCAACATTAAATAATGCAGAATCAGTTGCGGTCATGCTTAGATATTAGCTTAAAATTTTGTAAAATTGAGATGTTTTTTTAATAATAAAATTGTTTACCTTCGGTGAATTATCACCAACTACCCTCATTTCAGACAATTTTCCATTACAGTGAAGAGCAAGATTACAACCTGCGCTAAATGTTTTGATTGTATTGGTTTTTAAATCATCTTTTAAACTTTTCATTGATAAATCATCTGAAATTAAAATGTTTTTAAAGCCAATTTTATTTCTAATTAAATTTATAATTTTTTTAGAATGTGTAGCTGTATTTAACTTATCAATACTTCGATATATTACATGTGCTGTCATTGCAAAATAACTCACTTTTTTCTTGAATGGAAAAAAATCATTTTTATTCAAATAATTTGAGTTTTTTGTAACTATAGGAGTAAATTTATGACTATCCACCTTAGCTAATCCATGTCCAGGTATATGTTTTATCACAGTGCCGATGGAATTTTGATGAAAATAATTGATACAAATATCTCCAATTTTAGAGATATTTT
>CACEGO010000044.1 GCA_902559075.1 uncultured Pelagibacteraceae bacterium
GGGTTTGTGCTAACTTTTTTTATAATCTTGTACACATGGTGTATTTTTTCCACAAAATCAACTTCATCAATCTTAGTAATCTCATCTAGGTTTAGTGCTCCTAATTTTGGTCCAAAGTTTTTTTCAAATTCTACTTTTTGACCCAGTCCGTATGGGAGCATTAAGATATCTGAAAATATTATTGCAGCATCTAAATTAAATCTTTTTAGAGGCTGTAAAGTAATTTCTGAGGATAAATCATCATTTAAACATAAATTAATAAAATTGGTATTTTCTTTTCTAATTTTTCTAAATTCTGGCAAATATCTTCCAGCTTGCCTCATAACCCATACCGGTTTAAATGATATGTCCTTGTTGATTATTACTTTGTTTAAAGGTTTCATATAAAAGCTTTATAAATTATTGTAGTTGTAATATATCCTGTGAATAAAGGTGATTAATTTTTGTAAACATTATATTCACAGTTTATTAAAATCTTGAATACCTAAAACTGTTTAAAATGAAGCTTTTTTATACCATAACAAATTTTTGTGGATTATTTAATATGTTTATTATTAATGTTAATAAAACCTTTGTTTTACAGGCTTAATTAAAAAAAAATTAAATTGAGTAATTTCATTAAAATTATACAAATTTATTAAGCGTTTATTCATGAGCAATACATACCAAATATACCTTATTTCAGACTCGACGGGCGAAACTTTAGACCGAATTTTTCTGGCTCTAAAAGCACAATTTTTAAATATAGAATATAATGTTCATTCTTACTCATTCACAAGAACAGAAAATCAAATTTTAAAAATTTTAGAAGATGCGAAAAAAAATGAAAATTCAATTATATTATATACAATAGTTGACAATAACTTAGCAAAATATCTGGCGAATGTTAGCCAAGATAAGAATATCCCATGCTTTGGTATTCTCGGCAATCTAATTTTAAATTTTTCTAAAATTTTAAACCAAAAAGCAACACATGAACCTAGCGGTCAGCATATTTTGAATGAAGAATATTATGACAGGATAGAAGCTATTCAATTTACAATGAATCATGATGATGGCAATTTATTAAACGAAGTTGATAAATCAGACATAATTCTTGTTGGTGTAAGCAGAACAAGCAAAACGCCCACATCCATTTATCTTGCTAATAAGGGATTTAAAACTTCAAATATTCCATTAGTAAACGAAAACTCATTGCCTGAAATGCTCAAACAAAATCCAAAAATGACTTGTGTCGTAGGTTTAAGTACTGAACCAGAAAGACTGGCCGATTTAAGAAAAAATAGAATGAATTCTTTAAAAGAGACAGAAAACACAAATTATACTGATTTAGAAAGGATTAAAAAAGAAGTTTTAAATGCAAAAAGAACTTTCCAAAAATACAAATGGCCCTTGATAGATGTAACAAGAAAATCTGTTGAAGAAACAGCAGCATCGATTATTAAAATTCATGAAATATATTTAAATAATGCCAAGTAAAATTATTCTTGCATCAAAAAGTAAAATTAGAAAACAAATTCTAGATAGAAATAATATAGAAAACATTGTAGAGCCCTCGAATGTTGATGAAGATATCGTTAAGATAGGTTTATTAAAAGAAAAGGCTAGCCCTGAAATAATTTCAAAAAATTTAGCAGAATTAAAGGCAAACAAAGTAAGTATGAAAAAAACTGATGAAATGGTGTTAGGTGCTGACAGTGTAATAGATCTTGCTGGTGAATTAATATCCAAACCTGTGAGCAGAGAAGAGGCAATGAGCATCTTAAAAAAACTCAATGGAAAATCACATTTTTTGATTAGCTCCGTTTGTATATCAAAAAATGGATCAATGATTTGGAATTATACTGACAAGGCCACCTTAACCATGAAAAATTTTTCTGATGATCAATTAAAAAACTATTTATCTAAAATATCTGATGAAAATCTTTATTCTTATAATGTCTATCAAATAGAGGGCGAGGGTAGAAATTTGTTTCAAGAAATTGAAGGTGATGAAGATACTGTAATGGGGCTTCCGATAAAAAAAATTAAACAATATTTGGATGAGACAAGATGAAAAATTATTTAGTAATAGGAAATCCTATAAATCATTCTTTGTCTCCTATATTACATAATACTTGGTTAAAAGCCAATAATATCAACGCTTTTTATGATAAGCAAAAAGTTGAAGAAAATGAAATTGAAAACTTTATTCAAAAAATTAAACAACAAAAAATAGCTGGTGCAAACGTGACTGTACCTTTTAAAAAAAAAGTAATACCTTTTTTAGATAAGTTAAGTTTTGACGCAGAAAAAACTCAATCTGTAAATACAATAGTTTTCGAAAATAATAATTTAGTAGGACATAATACTGATGTTACTGGATTTACTAGGGCTATTAAAGATTTAGATTTTAATTTTAAGGGTAAAAAAATTTTTATTTTGGGTGCTGGTGGGGTGGTGCCATCAATTATTTTTGCATTAAACAAAATGGAAGTATCCCAAATAACAATAAGCAATAGAACAAAAGAAAAAGCAGAAAATTTAAAAATTAAATTTAATAATTTAAAAATTATAGATTGGGGAAATTTACATGATTTTGATATGATTATAAATGCCACAAGTTTAGGCTTGCATAAAGAAGAGATAAATTTAGATTTCTCAAATGTTGGAAATGGTAAATTATTTTATGATGTTATTTATAATCCAAGTGAAACTAATTTTTTAAAAGAGGGAAGAAAATTAGGAAATAAAGTGGAAAATGGAAAATTAATGTTCTTATACCAGGCCTTTGAAGCATTTAAATTATGGCATGGTATTGAGCCCCAGATTAATGAAAATACACTGAAACTTTTGCAAAATGATTAGAATTGGAATTTTAGGAGATATTGGTTCAGGTAAAAGTTATGTTGCAAACAACTTTGGGTACCCAGTATTTAATGCAGATAACGAGGTTTCTAAACTTTATAAAAAAAATAAGAAAATTTTTAGAAAACTAAATAAAAAATTACCAAATCACATCTTATCTTTTCCAATAGATAAGCTTGAAGTAACAAAGGCGATATTAATCAACAAATCTAATCTCAAAAAAATAATTAAAATTGTTCATG
>CACEGO010000045.1 GCA_902559075.1 uncultured Pelagibacteraceae bacterium
TAGTACCAATTACTCACTCAACTGGATGTGGAATGAATACAGAAAGTGAAGGAATGCAAATTTTCCAAAGAACTATAGACGGATTTAAAAATCATCCAAACTTTTCTCATGTTTTTGTAATTGGTCTTGGTTGTGAATGCGCCCAAGTAAGTTTATTTGATGAGTCTTTAAAAAAACATAACCGAATACATTTTTTGACTATTCAAGATGAAGGTGGAACTAAAAAAATTGTAGATAAAGTATTATCACAAATAAAAAATTTACTTTCTGAAGCAAATAATATCCAAAGAACTTCACAACAAGTAAGTCACTTAACTCTAGCTCTTCAATGTGGAGGTTCTGATGGGTATTCTGGAATAACTGCGAATCCTGCTTTAGGAGTAGCGGCAGATCTGTTGGTTAAAAAAGGTGGAAGTGCAATTTTATCTGAAACCCCAGAGATTTATGGTGCAGAACATTTATTAATTAATAGAGCTAATTCACAAGAGACTGCTGACAAACTACTTAAAAGAATTGAATGGTGGAGGCATTATACTTCAATTAATAATAGTTCAATGGATAACAATCCAGCGCCAGGAAATAAAAAAGGTGGTCTTACTACTATATTAGAAAAATCTTTAGGTGCTGTTGCAAAAGGAGGGAACTCTATTCTTCAAGATGTATTACATTATGCAGAACCTTTAAAAAACAAAGGTTTTAATTTTATGGATTCACCTGGTTATGATCCTGTATCAGTTACAGGTCAAGTCGCATCAGGTGCAAATGTAATTTGTTTTACAACTGGACGTGGATCTTGCTTTGGTTGTAAACCAGTACCAAGTTTAAAACTTTCTACTAACTCAGCTATGTTTGAAAGAATGTCTGAAGATATGGATATTAATTGCGGGACAATTGCTGAAGGTAAAGAAAAAGTTGAAGAAGTTGGTCAAAAAATATTTGAATTAGTTATAAATACTGCTTCAGGAAATAAATCAAAAAGTGAAATCAACGGCTACGGTGACGAGGAATTTAATCCTTGGCAAGTAGGCGTTGTGATGTAATTAATATTTCTGTGCAACAACAAACATCACTAATTAATGTAATTTTATTAGCTGCTGGTGGTTTTTTCATGTTTGTTTGTATGGACTCTATGGCAAAATACCTTGGGACTGTAATGCCAATTACTCAAGCAATTTGGGGAAGATTTTTTTTCCACCTAGTTTCTTTAATTATATTTTTTTTAATTTTTAAACCAAAAGTAAACTTAAAAAAAAATTTTAAAGTTCAAATAATAAGATCAACTTTAATGGTTACTGCTACTTCATTTATGTTTTATTCTTTACAGAAATTTGATTTGGTAGATATTTATGTTGTTTTCTTCACAGCTCCTTTGATTGTCTCATTACTTTCAGCATACTTTTTAAAAGACATATTAACATCTAAGGGTATAATTTTGATGTTGCTTAGTTTTGGATCAATTATTTACTCATTAGGGCCAAGTATGAGAATATTTAGTGTTGATTTAATTTTTCCAATAGTTCCACCAATTTGCTGGGCTCTATATCAATTTTTTACTAAACTAGTATCAGGTGATAATGATCCTTTTGCTGCAATTTTTTATACGTCTATTCTGGGTGCAATTATTTTTAGTGTATTTATATTTTTTAATTGGATTCCATTGGAAAAAAATATCTTCTGGTTGTATCTAATATTACTTGGTGCGGCAGGTTTTATAAGTCATTCTTTGATTATTTATGCTATTCAGCTGTCTAATTTATCTTTTGTAACAAATTTTCAATATTCTCAATTGGTTTGGTCAACAATTATAAATTTTTTAATATTTGGTGTACCATTCGATTATAATAAAATTGTTGGTGTAATAGGAATTATAGTTTTTGGTATAATGTTTATTCGAACAGAGGGAACTAATAAAGTTAATTGATGAGATAATTATGAAAAATATTGGATTTATTGGTGTTGGTTATATGGGCTATGGGATAGCCAAAAATATTTTAAAACATAAAAATAATCTTTTTGTCATTGCTAATAAAAATAGGAAACCAATTGAGAAAATTGTTAGTGATGGAGCTGAAGAAGTAAAATCTTTTGAAGATTTTTACAGTAAAAATTTAGATGCGATGTTCATGTGTGTTACAAATACTCCCATAGCGAAAATAATTTCTGAAAAACTATCTAATATTTTGGATAGTAAAACTTTAATTATTGATATCACTACTCATAATAAAACTGGATCAATGGAAACAGAGAAAATATTCAAAGCAAAAAATATTAATTATGTTGAATGTCCTGTAATGGGAGGACCCGTTCAAGCAGAGGAAGGTGTACTAGGGGGTATTGTTGGAGCATCAGATGAAAATTTTAAAATCGCTGAGCCATACTTTAATTTTTTCTGTAAACAATATTTTCACTTTGGACCCGTGGGTATGGGAGCAAAATCAAAACTTTTAAATAATTTTTTATCCCTTGGAAATGCTGCGTTAGTTAATCATTTAGCTAAAAGTGCTACAGAAATGGGTTTAGATTTAAAAAAAATATTTGATGTTGCAAAACTTGGTTCTGGAAATTCAGCAGCACTTAATAGAGTTTTTGATAATCTGTTAAAAGGTGATTTTACTGGATTTAAATTTACAGCAAGTAATTCTGTAAAAGATTTAACTTATATTCAAGACTTGTTGAAAGACTTTCCTGAAGCTGAAAAAGTTGCTGAAGTAAATAAAAATTATTTTCAAAAAGCTGTTGACGATGGTTACGGTGAAAATTTTATTAGTGAATTAATAAATAAAAAATAATTTTTTAAACAAATCGAGTTACCGGGAATCTATAAAAGTACTAGGTTGTATTCAATAAATATATTTGCTCGAAATTAAAATAAATTAATTGAAATTGTATAAATTATAATTACCTTTTTTATAGAAGGAGGTTTATGTTAATACTTTCACCACCTGATACTTAGCTGAATAGCTTTATATTTCAAAAATATAACGAAAAATAAATTCCTCT
>CACEGO010000046.1 GCA_902559075.1 uncultured Pelagibacteraceae bacterium
ACATGGTGTGTAAATTGGTCAGAAGTCACTGAAAAAAAAAGAAATTTTGTTGATAATTTAGCTTTATCTATAAGTCCAAGATATTTTTTAAAGTGGCTTAATAATGAAGCAAATCAATGATCTCACACGTCTTTCATTAATCTAGTGCTAGGTAGTTTGATTTTTAGATTTAACTAACTAATTTCAGTTATCTCTAAATCTTGACACTGATAAGGCGCAATGAGAAAATAAATTTTATGAAAATTAAAAAATTAATTTTAATATTTTTTCTTTTATATGGTTGTGCCACAACTGAAAGCATTATATCTGATGGAAAATTGTATTCAGGAATGTCTAAAGAAAGTTTAAGGAATGTACTTATAGATGTCTACCCTAGTGAAGATGCTTTTATTCCAGATTCATTTAGTGAATATAATTATTCTGAAAAAAAAGAAATAATTTCAGGGTCTAGTAAAAAACTTTTTTATGTATTTAAAAATGTTAATAAACCAATTGATTGTGGATTAATTCTTTGTAAGTATGGAGATGGCACTTTAGTATCTTGGCATTATAATTTGTCTAATGCACGTAATGCGCTTACATCGAACAAAAATATAAATAGTCAACAGCAACCAATTATTAAGAATATATCGTCAAATAATAATAAAGATCATGTGGATGCTTTAAACGAATTGATTGAAGATTTAAAATCCGGTAAAATAGACGAGTTTGAATTTAACAAAAAAAAAGCTGATATACTTAAATAAAATTACAAAGTGCAAACAATAAAAAATAAAAAAATTAATTTAATTTTTTTAACTTTATTTATTTTTTTCGTCTCCCAAGGATTTTCATTAGCAGAGTGGATTACAAAAAAATCAGATATATCTAAAAAACTTCTTGAAGTTGACGACATGTATTCCAAAGGTTATTTAAATATATCAGAGTGTGAAAAAGCAAAGGCGAAACTTTTAAAAATATCTTATGCCTCTGGCATGTGTGATAATGTTGTTGTCAAAAATAATAGTACAGAAGAAAGCACTAGTAAATCGTCAAATAGTTGGATTACAAAAAAAGATGCTAAAAAATCTGAAGATCTAATTAAAAGATTAGAAAATTTTCCAATTTCTGACTTTTATGTTTATGCATTTAAAGGAAAGGAAATTTTCCTTGTTGGATATGCAAATGAAGATCAAAGTTCAAAAATGATAAAAGTTAACAATAGAAAATTTAGAAAGGGTAATGATGGTATAGCTTTTAAAAAAAATGGTACTAAATGTTTTACGTATTCTGAAGTTGACGAAAATAGTTTAGGAAACAGAAGTTATACTGGCTCTGTAAAAGTATTTTGTAATGATAAAACAAATTATGTCGGAAATTGGGTGCAGTTTAGAGAAAAAGGAAATGGTACAGCAATAGATTCTAATAGTGGAGAAAGTATAGATTTTAGTTTTACTATGAGCAAAAATTTTGCTTTGACTGATTTAAATAAATCTTTTAAAGAGATCAAAATTGCAGAAAAAGAAGTTGAAACCCAAGAAATAATCCAAAAAGAAGAATTTAAACCTAAAAATTTAAAAGAGGATAATTCTCCACCAGTAATTAAAATTTCAAAATCAATTACCGTATACGACTCAAATTACAAAATTTTTGGAGAAGTTGAGGATAATTCGGATAAAATATTTATTGAGGTAGATGGTACAACAATTCTAGCAAAAAATGGAAAATTTGAAATTCCCAGGTTTAGTCCTGTTAATGAAAAATTAGAAATCACGGCGATTGATAAGTGGGGCAATGTATCCGAACCTGTGCTAGTTGAGATATTTATAGACAACAAAAATAAAAAAGTTGTTAAAAAAATTGAACCTTTAAATCCATTAAAATTCAACTCGAGAAAAAATTTAGATAGAGTTGCGCTAATAATTGGCATAGAAAGTTACGAAAGAACACCGCAAGCTTCATACGCAAATAATGATGCCAATTATTTTAATGAATATGCTAGATTGAGTTTTGGTATTCCCAATGAAAACATTAAGTTGTTAGTTGATAGAGATGCAAATTTAATTCGCTCACTTGGTGCCATTAATAAATGGTTACCAAGTAAGATAAAAAGGAATAAAACTGAACTATTAATATTTTTTGCTGGTCATGGTTTAGCCTCAAATAATGGTGAAGAGCTTTATCTTTTACCTCAAGATAGTGATCCAGACCTATTAAGCAGAACTGCTTTATCAAGATCAGAATTATTTGAACAAATTATTAGCTTAAGTCCAAAATCAGTAACAATGTTTATGGACACTTGTTTCAGTGGTATATCAAGAGATGAAAAAATGCTTCTTGCCTCAGCAAGACCAGTAAGAATTGTTGCAGACGAACAAGAAGGTATCCCAGATAATTTTACAATATTTACTGCATCAAAATTAAAACAGATATCCTCAGGTTTTAAAGAAGCTAAACATGGAATATTTTCATATTATTTAATGAAAGGTTTAGAAGGTCAAGCGGATAGTAATCAAGATAAGAAAATAACTAATGGAGAGTTATTTGCTTATATGGAAGATAATGTCCCCCAGAAAGCAGCAGAGCTAGGAAGAGAACAAAATCCATCTTTAGTTGGTGATCCTGATAGAGTTTTAATTATTTATAAATAGAAAAAAAATGTTAAAAAAGTCTATCTTTTTTATATTACTTA
The DNA here is from genome assembly GCA_902559075.1 of uncultured Pelagibacteraceae bacterium. Classification (GTDB taxonomy): domain Bacteria; phylum Pseudomonadota; class Alphaproteobacteria; order Pelagibacterales; family Pelagibacteraceae; genus Pelagibacter. The sequence continues at coordinate 2,672 of CACEGO010000046.1, forward strand.
TAATCTTATTTACATCTTGTACTGAATATAGAGCTGAACAAAAAAGGATAAAATCACAAAAAGAAAAAGAACTTATAATACAACAACGAGCTGACGATTTTGCTACCTGTAAATACTATGGTTTTAAAGAAAATACTGCTAGTTTTTCTGATTGTTTGATGAATCTAGATTTAGCTCGAAAACAAGAAATATTAACAAGAAAAATGTTAGAATGTGAGGCTGTAAGAAGAGATAATAATCAAAGTGCTGCA
>CACEGO010000047.1 GCA_902559075.1 uncultured Pelagibacteraceae bacterium
ATCTATGAAATTGAAGGCATTGTTGGAATTCAAGATATCGACCAAGTTTGTAAAATTAAAAATTCTAAATTAAGATTTAAAAATTTTAATCCCAGAGAGGTTGAGAGATTAAAGGAATTTAATAATAATTTTTTTGATTCTATAAAAAAAAAGGATTTAATAGTTCATCACCCTTTTGAAACATTTGATGCTGTCGTTGAGTTTTTAAATCAAGCTGCATATGATAAAAAAGTTATAGCAATTAAACAAACTCTATACAGAACAACGTTAGACTCTCCAATTGTTAAAGCCTTAATAACAGCAGCTGAAAATGGAAAGACAGTAACCGCTTTAATAGAGATCAAAGCAAGATTTGATGAAGAAGCAAACATTCAACTTTCAAGAAGTTTAGAAAAGGCAGGAATTCAAATAGTTTATGGTTTTGCAAAATATAAAACACATGCAAAATCATCTTTAATATTAAGAAAAGAGAAGGGAAAAATTCAAACTTATATACATCTGGGAACTGGTAATTATCACCCAGTTAATGCAAAAATTTATACTGACTTATCTTTATTTAGCTCTGATAAAAAAATAGCAACTGATGTAGAAAAATTTTTTAATTATGTAACTGGTTATTCAAAACCACGAAATCTTAGTAAAATATCTATATCACCAATTAATCTTAGGGAAACTTTGAACAAATGTATTGCTAACGAGATAGCAAATGTCAAAAAAGGTAAAAAAGGTGAAATATGGGCCAAAATGAATTCCTTAGTAGATCCAGCGATAATTGATAAATTTTACGAAGCTTCAAATGCTGGAGTAAAGATATTATTATTTGTAAGAGGTGTTTGTTGTTTAAGACCTGGAGTTAAAGATAAATCTGAAAATATAATAGTTAAAAGCATGATTGGAAGATTTTTGGAACACTCAAGAATTTATTGTTTTTCAAATGGAAAAACAATGCCTAGTAGAGATGCAAAAGTTTTTATTTCATCAGCAGATTTAATGCCAAGAAATTTAAATCGAAGAGTTGAACTTCTAGTTCCAATTGAAAACCAAACAGTCCATGAACAAGTTCTTGATCAAATTATGTTAGCTAATTATTTAGATAAAAAACAAAGTTGGGAACTCGATGCTAGTGGAAATTATAAAAAAATAAAATATAGTGAAAATGATTCTTTTTCAGCCCATGATTATTTTATGAATAATCCTAGTTTATCTGGAAGAGGTAAAGCTAAATTAAAAATGAAACCGAAAAAATTAAACTTAAGATTAATTAAAAGTGGAAATTAAAGTTTTTAAAAATAAACAAAATTTAAAATTAAAACCTGCTAAATTAGCAGTTATTGATATAGGATCTAATTCTATTAGGATGCTAATTTATGAAGATTTTAGCTCTTCTCGTGTGCCATTTTTCAATGAAAAAGCTGTTTGTGAACTTGGTAAAAATTTAGATAAATCAAGAAAACTTCATAAGTCTGGTGTTGATTATGCTCAAAAAGTATTGAAGAGATTTTCAGAGATTTTAAACGTTTCTAAAATTGTTAATTTAAAAATAATAGCAACTGCTGTTTTAAGAGAAGCAACTGATGCAAAACCATTTGTTGAATATGTAGAAAATCTTTTTAAGAAAAAAATAGAAATCTTAAGTGGTGAGGAAGAAGCAATTTGTTCAGCAGAAGGTGTTAAAATTGGATTTGATAATGTAGATGGGTTAGTTGCTGATCTTGGTGGAGGTAGTTTAGAACTAGCTCGAGTTGAAAATGGTTTGATCACTAATAAAACATCTTTACCCTTAGGTGTTTTAAGATTAATAAATAATCCAATTGTAAAAAAGAGAAACCTTTCCAAATATATAAAAAAACTTTTCAAAGACGAGAAATGGTTATCTAAAAAAAAATTTGAAAACCTATATTTAGTTGGTGGAACATGGAGAGCTTTATTTAAACTTCATTTGTTTCAAAATAAACACCCTGTCCACATAATTCATCAGTATTCGGTAAATTATGAAACTATATCATCATTTTTAGAAAAAATTGCATCTTTCAATAAAGCAAAACTAAAAACAGTTGAATATATATCTAAATCTAGAACACCTTATCTACCATACAGCGCTATAATATTAGATGAGATCATGAATGTAACAAATCCAAAAAACATAATATGTTCTATAAGCGGAATTAGAGAGGGATCTCTAGCAAAAGATTACTTTAAAAATATTGATAACTCTCAAGTTTTTGAGAAATCATTAGAATATATTTCTAAGAAAAGAGGTGATTTGGGATTAACTTACAAAAAATATCATGAATTTATCAAACCTGTATTTGAGGGTAATGAACATTTTAATGAAAAATTACTTAATTTGGCTTGTGTTTTAAGTCATATGGATTGGGGACTTGGTGCTTTTCAAAAGGCAGAATTAGTTTTTCAAGAAACATTAAATACCCCTTTATTGAGACTTTCACATAAAGAAAGAATTCAAATAGCTCTTTCATGTTATTGGAGGTACTGCAGCATTAAATACAACCCTAAAATAGAATATTTGACATTTTTAAATAATAATGAAATTTTTTCTAGTAAACAAGTTGGTGCAGCCTTAAGATTTGCTCACTCACTTACATCTATTTCAACTATCTTCTTAGAGGAATTTAAATTGTATAAAAGAGGTAACTCTGTATTTTTAAAAATTCCAGCACAAAATCAAGAAATAATTTCTAAACAAG
>CACEGO010000048.1 GCA_902559075.1 uncultured Pelagibacteraceae bacterium
TGAAAACTTTGATATTTTTTTATCTAAAAAAAATTTTTATAATTTCTGTAAAAACAAAAAAATAAATATAGGTGAATTTTCAATTATTTCAAAAATTTCTGAAATCAAATCTAAAATCAAAAAAAATAAAAAATATATTTTAAAATCTACATCTGATAGCGGCAGTAAAAATGTATTTTTAATTAACAATAAGTGTAAGCACCCAAAAAAAATTTTAAATGATAGATTGTGTTATGAGACAAATCTTTCTACTTTAAAAAAATTTTTTAATCCTAAAAAAAAATATATACTATCAAACTATTATGAAGGTAATGGTTATGATGTAGACTGCTTTTCAGTTAAAGGAAAAATTAAGGAATTAGTAATTAGAAAAAGACTAATGTTCAATAAATTTATGTATTACTCACCTGGACATAAAATTATTAAAAATGATAAAATCAAAGAATTAATCGAAAATTTTATTAAACATTCAAAATATACTGGCATAAGTGATTTTGATATCGTCGAAAGTGAGAATAAATATATTTTAATAGATACTAGTTGTAGATTTAGTGGATCTGTTGGAATATCTTATATAGCAGGAGTAAATTTTCCAATGATATTGATTAAAAATCTATTAGGTATGAAGTTTAAAAAATCAAAGATAATTTATGATATATCAATAAAACCTTTTTTTACATTTCAAAAAACAGGTAATGATAAGATGGTAGAAAAATATATTTCAAAATTTTACGATCAAGAAAAAATATGAAAAAAGAGAATTTAATTGTCTTTGCAGCACATCCAGATGATGAGGTCCTAGGTTGTGGAGGTACGATCAAAAAATTATCAAAAAAATATAATATAATTAGTGTTTTTTTTACAACAGGAGTGACTTCAAGATTGAAAAATAAGTCAAATTCAAAAATAAAAAATTTAAAAAAAAATTGTATGGAATGTAATAAAATACTTGGTACAAAAAAAGTAATTTTTTTTGATCTTGTTGATAATAAATTAGATATATACCCAAGATTAGATATTATAAAAAAGATAGAAGAGGTATTAAACAAATATAAACCAAGTATAATTTTTACCCACTATTTTGAGGATCTAAATATTGATCATGAAATAGTTTCAAAATCTGTTGTCACTTCTTGCAGACCAAATAAGAGAAATTCAAATATTAAAAAAATATATTTTTTTGAAACGCTTTCTAATACTGAGTGGTCTGTGAATAGAAAATTTCAACCAAACTACTTTTCCGATATTACTAAATTTATTAAATTTAAAATTAAAGCTATGTCAAAATATAAATCTGAATTACAACCAAAACCAATGCCTAGAAATTTAGAAAATATAAAAAATTTAGCGAAATTAAGAGGTAGTGAAATCAACAAAGAATTTGCAGAGGCCTTTTTTTTATATAGGGAAATAGAGTGAGTTTTGCCAAATCTGTAAAGATTTCAAATAATAAATTTATTTCAGAAGATCGCCCTGCTTTTATAATTGCCGAGATTGGAGTAAATCATGAGGGTAAATATCATGAATGTTTAAATATGATTAATATGGCTCATAAGGCAGGTGCTGATGCCATAAAAATACAATTAGCAAATCCTGACACCAATTATAATAAAAACTCTAAAAGTTATAAAATTTATACAAAATCATTTTTTAATAATGAGCAAATAAAAAATATTTACAAATATGCTAAACAAAAAAAAATTATATTGTTTGCTACAGCAGACGAATATTATTTTGAACTAATAAAAAAATTAAATCAGAAATTGTTTAAAATATCATCATCACAAGCTCAAGATTTAAGAATGATAAAGAAAATTAATATGTTAAATAAACCTATGATTATTTCAACTGGGATGAATACATTTCAGGAGATAATAAATATTATTAAATTTATTCAAAAACTAAAAAATAAAAAAATTATTTTACTTCATTGTGTGTCTAAGTATCCTACAAAAAATGAAGAAACAAATTTATCAATGATAAATGCATTAAAAAATAAATTTAATGGAATAGTGGGATACTCTGATCATACAAGAGGTATTAAGGCTTCTACTCTAGCAGTAGCAATTGGGGCAAAGGTTATTGAAAAACACTTTACAAGTAACTCAAAAAAGAAAGGTTACGATCATCGTATTTCAAGTAATTATTTAGAATTCAAGAAAATGGTAAAAAATATAAGAAATATAGAGAAAATTATGGGAACAAAAAAAAATAACAATATTATAAAAAAAAGTAGAAAAATTAGTTCTTTAAAAAGATCATACTTTGCAAAGAAAAATTTATACAAAGGTAAAAAATTAAAATTAGAAGATTTATATACAAAGCGAGTAGGAAAAAATACATCAATAGAAACTTTATTAATTTCTTTAAATAAAAAACTCAAAAGAAATTTCAAAAAAGATACAAAAATATTTTAAAAGTTTGAAAAAAAATAATAAAATAATAAAACTCAATTCAAATAAAGAAATAATTTTTTTTATAGATTACAATGAAAAATCTGGGATGGGACATTTAAATAGATGTCTGCATTTTAGAGAAAATTTTAAAAATCAAAAAATTACATTTGTTACTGAAAAAAAGTTTTATTTTA
>CACEGO010000049.1 GCA_902559075.1 uncultured Pelagibacteraceae bacterium
CCTATGGGTAGACATATTGCAAAAATAAATCTGGAATATCTAGATACTCTTAAAAATGATAACGGTAAATTAATTTTAGTTACAGCAATAACCCCTACCCCAGCTGGTGAAGGTAAAACGACAACCTCAGTTGGTTTAAACGATGGTTTAAATAAAATTGGAAAAAAATCTATCGTTTGCTTAAGAGAACCAAGTCTGGGACCTTCTTTTGGAATGAAGGGTGGAGCTGCTGGTGGTGGTTATGCGCAAGTAGTACCAATGGAACAAATCAATCTTCATTTTACTGGAGACTTTCATGCTATTACATCTGCCCACAATTTATTATCCGCTTTAATAGATAATCATATTTACTGGGGCAATAAACTTAATATTGATGTAAGAAGAGTTGTTTGGAGAAGAGTAATGGATATGAATGATAGATCTTTAAGATCTATCATTGTTGATTTGGGAGGAGTAGCGAATGGTTATCCAAGACAAGATAGTTTCGATATCACTGTTGCGTCTGAATTAATGGCTATTTTCTGTCTAGCAACAGACCTAAAAGATTTAGAAAATAGAATTGGTAACATTACAATTGGTTATACGAGAGACAAACAGGCAATTTATGCAAAAGATTTAAATGCTCAAGGTCCAATGACAGTTTTGCTTAAAGAGGCAATAAGACCTAATGTAACTCAAACTTTAGAAAACAATCCTGCAATAATTCATGGTGGGCCTTTTGCAAATATTGCACATGGTTGTAACTCTGTGATTGCAACTAAGGCAGGATTAAAATTAGCTGATTACGTTGTTACTGAAGCAGGATTTGGGGCTGATTTGGGAGCTGAAAAATTTTTAGATATAAAATGTAGAAAATCAGGTCTTAAACCAGACTGCGTTGTTATTGTAGCAACTATCAGAGCATTAAAAATGCATGGAGGAGTTGCTAAAGAGGATTTAAAAAAAGAAAATATATCCGCTTTAAAAGATGGAATGGTAAATTTAAGAAGACATATAAATAATATTAGAAAATTTGGATTACCAGTAACTGTGGCCATTAACCATTTCATCACTGATACAGATAGTGAAATGAAAACTTTATTAGATTTTTGTGAAACTCAAGGCGTGAAAGCATCAAAATGTAGTCATTGGTCTAATGGAAGCGAAGGGACTATTGAATTAGCTAAAAATGTTACAGAAATTTGTGAAGATAAAAAAGATACATTTAAATTTTTATATGAAGATGATCTTCCGTTATTCAAAAAAATAGAAAAAATCGCACAAGAAATATATAGCGCTAGTGAAGTAGTAGCAGATACAAAAGTTAGACAGCAGTTAAAAGATTTTGAAGAAAAAGGTTATGGTAAGCTACCTGTTTGTATCGCAAAAACTCAATATAGTTTTTCAACTGATCCAAATTTAAAAGGTGCTCCTACAGGTCACGTTCTACCAGTAAGAGAAGTAAGACTTTCGTCAGGTGCTGAATTTATAGTTGTGGTGTGTGGTGAAATCATGACAATGCCAGGGTTACCAAGAGTTCCTGCTGCAGACTCAATTAAGTTAAATGACAAAGGTGAGATTGAAGGTTTATTCTAAATTAAGATAATCTAGCCAATTTTCTAATTCCCTCATTCTTGAAATTTTATCAAGTTTTTGATTTTCTATTTCAATATGTTCTATATGTTTATTAATCTCATTTTGATCTTTAAAAGCGCCTTTATCTATCAATTTTTCTTTTCTAAAAATAATTAAATTAATCATTTTATTGTAAGTAATTTCAGGGTGATATTGAAGTCCCCAAATATTACATTCTCCAACTTTGAAATTTATCCCTTGAACATTGTTTATTGAATTTGATGCCAATAAAGTTGAATTTTTTGGCATTGTTACAACTTCGTCAAAATTAAAAGCTGGTGTATTAAATTTTTTATTTTTATTTTTATAAAGTGGATGATTCAAACCATTTTCGTTAATTTCTATATTTAAAGCAATTCCTTTATGAGATCCTTTGGTACCTTTTTTTACCTCTCCTCCTGCTGCTGTTACTGCAACTTGCATACCCCAGCAAATTGCTAAAATCTTATTTATTTTTTTTTGGCACTCTTTCATAAATTCTATTTGTCTTTTTATTTCTGGGGTATTATTATAAATATTTAAACTACTCCCACCCCAAATAAGGCCATCATAGCTTCCAAGTTCATCAATACTTTTATCAATATTTTCATCTGAAGAAGGATTGACCACATGGGTTTCTAATTTATCTGTGAAATACGCCAAACTGTCTTTAAGACTTTCTGTATGTGTTTGAATTCCTGCAGCAGAAAAACTTTTGTTTTCCTCTCGCAAGTTTCCTTCAACAATTAATATTTTTTTCATTAAAATAATTCTCCAGAAATACTTTTTACATATATTTCTTTAAGAT
>CACEGO010000050.1 GCA_902559075.1 uncultured Pelagibacteraceae bacterium
CCATCAGTAATTACTATAAAAACTTTTGAGGAATTTATAGATCGAAGAGATATACTTTATAAAGGTATTAAATGAAGAATATTTATACTTGGGCAGCTAAACCAGCAAAGCGAACTTTGACTGTTGGAGATCTTAAAGCAGCTAAGGGAAAAAGAAAATTTACTCAAGTAACAGCAAATAGTGTGGAAGAAGCTGATGCAGCTGAAAAAGCTGGTTTCGATATGATTATTTCTAATGCTAAAAATGTAGTTCCAGTCAGAGAAGGTTCAAAAAATTTATTCTTAACTGCAGCTTTGGTGTTAAATGAGTTCGTAACCGCTGAAGATATTATGCGTGGTGCATTTAAAGCATTAGAAAATGGCGCGGATGCAGTTATGACACCAAGAAGTATGGATATAGTTGAAATGTTAGCTAAGGAAGATGTTCCTGTGATGGGCCATTTAGGTTTAGTTCCTAGAAAATCAACCTGGATTGGTGGACTGAGAGCTGTAGGTAAAACTGCCAATGAAGCATATGAGCTTTATCAAAAATTTAAAAGATTGGAAAATGCAGGTGCTTTTTCTGCAGAGTGTGAAGTTATACCAGAAAATGTAATGGGTGAAATTTCAAAGCGCACAGACATAGTTACTGTTTCATTGGGTTCAGGGAAAAATGCAGATGTGATGTATTTATTCATGGAAGATATTTGTGGAGATACTGAAAATCCTCCAAGACATTCCAAAGCATATGGAAATTTATTGAGACTTAGAAATGAAATTAAAAATGAAAGACTTCAAGCTCTTAAGGCTTTTAAAAAAGATTCCATGAATGGAAAATTTCCTGGAAAAAAACAATCTTCTTATTTAGAAAAAAAACAATTTGAGGAATTTTTAAATCAACTAGATTAGTAAGTTGCGTTATCCTCTTTTTTTGATAATGAACCTTTCATTTTATCTACAGTAGTTTTAGCCCCAGCACTTAAAGCTCTTAAATCAGATGCTATGGTTACAAAATCAAAACCTTTTTCAATCATCTTTGTTGCATATTCTGTAGTGCCGTTGTGAATTCCTGCAAAAATATTATTTTTTTTTGCATGTTCTAGAATTCTTGAAATTTCAGAATAAGCCTTTGTTGTCTCAGCCCTATCAAAACCTGGTTTTTCACCAATCGCTAAACTTAAATCTGCAGGTCCAATATAAATACCATCAACACCTGGTGTAGACATTATCTCGTCAAGATTTTCTAAAGATTCTTTTGTTTCTATCATTGCTAACTTTAGTATTTCCTCATTAGCGTGTTCTGCATAATCAGGTCCTCCATAAATTAAACCTCTAACAGGACCAAAGCTTCTGTAGCCATCAGGAGGGTACATGCATGCTTGTACAAAATTTTCTGCCTCTTTTTTGTTACTTACCATTGGACAAATAATTCCATAACATCCAGCGTCTAAAATTTTCATTATTTGACCAGGCTCGTTCCAATTAACTCTTGCTAAAGGTGTCACATCAGTTGTTGAAATCGTTTGCATCATTGGTAGCGCATTACTGTAGTCTACTAAACCATGTTGCATGTCTACAGTTAACGAGTCCCAACCTTGATGAGCCATAGCTTCAGCAGATGCAGTACTGGGTATGGCACACCAGCCGTTGATGACGGGCTTTCCATCCCTCATCATTTGCTTAACTTTATTTTTTCTCATTCTTTAGATTTTAAGTCCCATGTGAGTGTATTTCACATTTAAATAATCTTTTATTGCACCTGAACCACCTTCACGACCGTAACCAGTTTGTTTTATTCCTCCAAAAGGAGCTTCTGCGATTGCAACCACTCCCGTATTAACCGCAACACATCCGGACTCTAATTTTTCAGATCCAATATGAGCTTTCTCCATAGAATTAGTATATAAATAACTACATAATCCCAAATCATTATCATTCGCTCTTTCAATAACTTCGTCAAAAGATTTAAAAGTTAAAATTGGAACTAGTGGACCAAAAGGTTCCTCCTTCATAATAGTAAAGTTATCTTTAACATTATCAAATACAGTTGGCTCATAATAATATCCTTTATTAAAACCAGGTGGTCTTTGTCCACCCATCAATACTTCAGCACCTTCTTTTTTTGTTGTTTCAACAAGTTTTTCTATTTCTTCTAATCTTTTTGCTGTTGTCATGGGACCCAGATCAACACCTTCATCCATACCATTTCCAATTTTTAATTTTTTTGCTCTTTCTATAAAAGCATTAACAAAGTCGTCTTTTCTATTTTCTTGGATATAAAATCTATTAGGAGAAATACATACTTGTCCGTTATTTCTAAATTTACCAGTAATAGCTATATCGGCAACTTTATTCATATCTA
>CACEGO010000051.1 GCA_902559075.1 uncultured Pelagibacteraceae bacterium
CGAAACAACAGATAATATTAATCTTTTAGGCTGGTTTCACAAAAAAAATTTAAAAAGCTATAAAACCATTCTCTACTTTCATGGTAATGCGGGAAAACTTGAAAATAGAATACATAAATTAAATCATTTTAGAGATATGGATGTTAATTTTTTAATTATTGCATGGAGAGGGTTTAGTGGAAATAAAGGAAAGCCAACAGAAGAGGGACTTTATACAGATGGTAGAAGTGCAATAAACTGGCTTAAAGAAAAAGGTCTAAAAGAAGAAGATATAATAGTTTATGGAGAGTCATTGGGAACTGGAATTGCTACTGAAATTTCCCAGAATAAAAATTTTGCAGGATTAATTTTAGAAACGCCGTTTACATCTATGATAGAGGCTGCGAAAAATTTTTACCCATATATTCCAGTAGGTTTAATTTTAAAAGATAAATATGAAAATAATGAAAAAATTAAAAATATTAATATTCCGGTATTAGTAATGCATGGCGAAGCTGATCAAATAGTTCCATTTTGGATGGGTAAAAAAATTTTTAAATTAGCTAGTGAACCTAAATATTCATATTTTACAAAATATGACGATCATATGATGGAATATGACGATAAACTTGTATTAGCTCTTAAATCATTTGTTGATAGTTTAAATTAAGCCATAATCTAAACAAACATAATTCAAATTTTTTTTTTAAGTTAATTTATGAAAATTTTTTTTTTATTTTTTATTGTTTTGTTTTCATTTAATAATTTATCAAATGCAAAAGAAAATTTAGCATCGATAGATAGCCTTTTTTATATTGATAAAATGAACTCCCATGATGAAAATTTTGCATTATATTTTAAAACCCGTGAAAAAGCTGTCTTAGCTCGAGGAGAAAATTCAAATTATATTAATGATTTTCCAAAGGACCTTTATATTTACAACTACAAAACAAAAGAGTCTTTTCCATTGATTTCTTATGAATGGTTTCCCAAAAAAGCTAAATATATTTTGAATGAGTATAATTTTCCAGTATTTCCAGATGATTTTGCTTATTATCTTCTCAATGACAATAAAACTTTAATTATGATAAGTGCTACTAAAAGTTTAAAAGCTAACTTAAAGTTTGATATTTTTGATAGAAAATTAGAACTTTATCCTGTTAGCGGAAAATTTGATTTTATAATTTCGTCTATTGCTAAACATTGTGGATACAGTGATTTTAAAGAAAATTATAAGTGTAATTTTTATAAGCCTTTAATATCTAGTAATTTGATTAATTAATTTGAGTAAAAGCCTCAGCAAATTTTTCTGCTTCAAAAATTTGCAAATCATCCTCTTTTTCACCTAATCCTAGAGCAATAATTGGTAGTTTATATTTTTTGGCAACTGCCAAGAGGATACCTCCTTTTGCGGTTCCATCTAATTTTGTCATTATAAGGCCTGTAACTGGGATCATCTTATTAAATTCTTCAACTTGATTGATTACGTTCTGACCAGATGTAGCATCTAAAACTAAAATTACATCATGCGGAGCATCAGGATCGATTTTTTTTGTTACGTTGGCTATCTTTTTATATTCTTCCATTAAATTTTTTTTATTTTGTAATCTTCCGGCTGTATCAATTAGTACTTGATTAAAATCATTATCTACCGATTCTTCAATAGCTCTGTAGGCAACAGACGCAGGATCTGATCCTTGTGAGGATTTTGTAATTTGAACATCAACTTTTTTTGCCCAATTTTCTAATTGTTCAATGGCTGCAGCTCTAAATGTATCTGAAGCTGCCAACATTACTTTGTTGCCATTTGCCTTTAATATTTTACTTATTTTCCCAATGGTTGTAGTTTTGCCAACTCCGTTTACACCAGATATTAATGTTGCATTTAATTTTTCTTTTTTGTTAAAAAAATCTTCTTTCTCTAATGGTTTCATTACTGAGATGATATAATTTTTAAGAATATTATTTATTTCCTCAGTTAAATCTTAAAATACTATCTATAACTACATATGCTGCGGACTCTCCGCCTGACAAGACGTAATCTCCAATACTAATTTCTTCAATATTTCTTGTTGAAAGAATTCTTTCATCTACACCTTCAAAATGACCACAAATTAAAGATAGTGATTTTTCATGGGCTAGTTCTTTTGCTAAATTTTGATCAAATTTTTTTCCTTTTGGTGATAAATATAAAATTCTTTCATTTTCAATTTTATTCTCATCTAA
>CACEGO010000052.1 GCA_902559075.1 uncultured Pelagibacteraceae bacterium
TCTAATTTTTTAATATTATTAAATTTATTAGTTGTAAAAATGCTTTTAGATTTTAATTTTTGATTTAAATTTTCAAGAGTTTTAATATTTTTATCAAATACAATAATTCTTTGATTCAATTTAATTAATTTATCTAATATCTTAGAGCCCCAATAACCTGCTCCAACTAACAATACATGTTTTTTTTTTTTCATTTTTTATTCTCAAATTGAAATATAACATATTTAATATATTAGTTTTATAAAATGTGTGGAATTTTTGGAATCTATTCGAATGACGAAATTACTGACAATGATTTAAATTTAGTTAAATCTTCAGAGAAATATTTAAATCATAGGGGTCCTGATCAATTTAACATAAAAAAAATAAATAAAAATTTAGTTTTTTCACATTCTAGATTGTCAATTATAGATTTATCTGATCAAAATTTTCAACCAAGAAAAGAGGAGGAAAAAGTAATTTCATATAATGGTGAAATTTATAACTTTAAAGAACTAAGAGAAAAGTATCTTAAATTTGAAACTTTTACAACAAATGGAGACACAGAAGTACTCCTTAAGATGTGGAAAAAATTTGGAGAAGATTGTCTAAAATATCTAGATGGAATGTATGCATTTTCGATTTGGGATGGCAACTGTTTAAATTTAGTTACTGATAGATTTTCTGAAAAACCATTATTTTTATATGAACAAAATAATAAAATTATATTTTCTTCAGAGCCAAAGATTTTTTATGAGCTTTTTAAGAACGATATTTTGATAAAAGATACGCATTTTTTTGATTGTATGGGAGTTCAAATAAATGAAGAAAGTTATTGCAAAGCTGTAAAAAAGCTAAAACCTTGCAATATTGTAAAAATTAAAAATGGAAAAATTATATCAGATGAAACTTATGAAATTAATATCCCGAGTAAAAATAAAAAAAAAATTGAAAATTTTTCAAACCAAAATATTGAGGAGATTTTACAACTTTTACTCAATAGTATAAAAAAAAGGTTAATAAGTGATCAAAGAATATCAATTTTACAATCAGGAGGTTATGACTCTACACTTTTACTTGCAATAATAAAAAATGAAATAAAAAAAGATTTTCAATGTTATCATTTAGAACAAAAAAATTTTAGTGAAAGAGAGCAAATAATTTTAAATTTTAAAAAATTAAATATACCATTAGATTACATAAAATTTGTCCAATTCGATGAAAATTATATAAATATAGATAAGATAATTAATTATCATTATCAATTAACAGATAATTTCTCAATTTCATTACTTGATTGTATTTGTAAAGAAATTAAAAATGATAATATTAGAGTTGCTCTATCAGGCACTGGTGGTGATGAATTATTCTATGGTTACTCAAAGTATTTCAATGCCTTCAATATTCAAAAAAAATTTAAAATATTTCGTAATAAATTTATAAAAAAAATATCTAATTATCTACCAGATGAAAGTTTAATAAAAATTTTAAATAAAAATAATTTAGATATTATAAGTTATTTAAAAAACAGCGATATATACAAATTTCAAATTCAAGAAAATAAAAAAATATTATTTCCTGAAATATTTCAATTAACAAAAAAAAACTTATTCGAAAATATGAGAGAGTTCGATTTAAAATTTACTTTGCCTGAAAGTTTGAATTTTAATCAAGATATTGCTTCTATGAGAAATAGTATAGAAATAAGAAGTCCTTATTTGAATAATGATTTATTTAATTACATTGATAATATTGATCCTGGAATACTTTTTGAAAAAGGACCAAAAACTCTAAGTAAAATAATATTGGAAAAATATTTTAAACTAAATATTTCTAAAAAAGGCTTTACTTATTCTCATAATTTAAAAAAAAAATTCCAACAACTTAATTATGAAAACATTAAAAAATATAATTTAGGTAGATTGTTTGACAGGAATTTTCAGCTTGGGTTCAAGCATCTTTATAAAAAAAATTTAATTAACAAAATTAAGTCTCTTTAATTTATTAAACTCTATAGCAACTTTTTCATTATTTGATTTAATATTATTACATTTCAAAAATGATTTTTTTTTATTTTTAATTAGTTTTGATAAATTTTTATTAAGAGAATTATTTAAATTTTCAGGTTCTA
>CACEGO010000053.1 GCA_902559075.1 uncultured Pelagibacteraceae bacterium
TTGTAAAAAACTTTTTAATTCAAGCTCCATGGCCATTGGTTATACTTGGTGTCGTAGTTCTAACTTATTTTGCAAGTGGTAGAAAAGTTGGAACGACAGTGTTTGTAGGGTTTTGTACTTTTTTTATAGGATTTCTTCACCCAATATTTTGGCAAAAAGCAATTGAAACAACTGCTATAATGTTAATTGGAATATTTCTTTGTGTTGTTGCAGGAATCCCATTGGGAATAGCGATGGCAAGAAGTGTAAGAACAAGAAATGTGATTTTACCAGTTTTAGATTTAATGCAAACTATTCCTAGTTTCTGTTACTTAATTCCAGGTATAATGTTGTTTGGCTTAGGTGCAGTTCCAGCGATTATAGCAACATTTATTTATGCAGTTCCTCCTTTAGTAAGACTTACAGATTTAGGAATAAGGCTAGTTGATACTGAGGTAATTGAAGCTGCAGATGCATTTGGTGCAAGTAAAAAACAAAAGCTATGGGGCGTACAAATGCCATTAGCTTTACCAAATATAATGCAAGGTATTAATCAGTGTACAATGATGGCTTTAGCAATGGTTGTTATTGCATCGATGATAGGTACTAGAGGTTTAGGAGATGAAGTTTTACTTGGTCTTCAACAATTAAATGTAGGAAGGGCTGCCGAGGCTGGAATTGCAATTGTACTTTTAGCAATAGTTCTTGATAGGATAACTCAATCTTATGGAGAAACTCTACAAGAGAGAACAGCACCAAATACAAAGAAAGGTAAATAATGTCTAAAATTGAGATTAATAATGTTTATAAAATCTTTGGTAGCAATCCTCAATCAGTAATGCCAATGGTAAAGAATGGTGCAAATAAAGAAGAGGTATTAGAACAAACTGGTCATACAGTTGGGCTTGATAATGTTTCATTAAAAATAGAAGAAGGTGAAACTTTTGTTTGTATGGGTTTGTCTGGCTCTGGAAAATCAACACTAATTAGACATTTAAATAGATTAATCGATCCTACTGACGGTGAAATAATAGTAGAAGGAAATAACGTTATGTCTTTCAATAAAGAACAACTAATTGATTTTAGAAGACATAAGATGAGTATGGTTTTTCAAAGGTTCGGTCTATTTCCACATAAAACAGTTATTCAAAATGTTGGCTATGGATTAGAAATGCAAGGAAAACCATTAGAAGAAATAAATAAAACTGCCATGGAAAAAATTGAAGCAGTTGGTTTAAATGGTTTTGAAAATCAATTTCCAAATCAATTATCAGGTGGTATGCAGCAGCGTGTTGGTCTTGCAAGAGCTTTAGCAACAGATAGCGATATAATGTTAATGGATGAAGCTTTTAGTGCATTAGACCCATTAATAAGAAGTGATATGCAAAAACAATTGCTAGATCTTCAATCAGAATTAAAAAAAACAATTGTATTTATTACTCACGATTTGGATGAGTCTTTAAGACTTGGAGACCATATTGGAATATTAAATGCTGGAAAATTAGTTCAAGTAGGAACTCCAGTTGATATCATTATGAATCCAGCGGATGATTATGTTAAAGCATTTGTAAAAGATGTTAATAGAGCAAAAGTAATTAAAGCTAAAATTATTATGAAGAGCGTTAATGAGGCTAATGACATTGATAAATCTAACTTAATAAAAGTAAATGAAGATCAATTTATAGAGGAATTTTTACCGCAAATTGTATGCTCCAATTCTAATTGTGAAGTAGTTGACAAAAGTTGCAATAATTGGCACAGGTGTAATAGGAACAGGGTGGATCATCCGTTGTTTAGCTCATGATAAAATTGTTTATGCGTACGACAAAGATATTAAGTTAAAAAAAAAATTTAATATCAGAAATAAAAAGAACTTGGCAATTTGTAAAAAAACTTTTTAATAAAAAAAAATTAAATCTAAAAAATTTTCATTTTTTTACCTCAATAGAAAAAACACTTAAAGATGCAGATTTTATTCAAGAATGTGCAACAGAAAATTATTTGTTAAAAACTAAATTGATGGGTATTATTGGAAAATACGCAAAACCTAATTCAATAATTGCTTCAA
>CACEGO010000054.1 GCA_902559075.1 uncultured Pelagibacteraceae bacterium
AGGTTTCAATGGGTAAAAAAAATTTTAGGTAAACAAAATATAATTAAAACACTGACAGATATAGGTTCTAATTTAGGTTATATATGTATAAAATTTAATGAAACGTTTAATACAAAATGTATTGGTTATGAATATGAAAAACCTACTTTTGTAAAAGCAAATAAAATTAAAAAAAATTCTAAAAATATCAAATATATAAATAAAGGATTAAATTTAATAAATTTAAATAATATAAATAATTCAGATTTAATAGTGAATCTGAATGTGCTTCATCACGCAGGTCATATGTATGATAGAAAATTAGTGACCACAAAGAAAGAATGGAAAAGTTATGCAATTAAATACTTAAAAATTCTATCCAAAAAATCAAAATATTTATTCTTTCAAACTGGTAATGTTAATTACAACAAAAACTATTTTGAAAATTCAGAAACTTTTGAAATTTTACCCTATATACTAAAAAAAAGTGGTTGGAAAATACTTAAAATTGGATCAATAAAATTTTTAAGAAGAAATATTCATTATAAAACTTATGAAGAAAAAGATATCGAAAAAATTCCAAATATAACATGCAAAAGAGATAAAAAAACAAAAAAGGTTTTATATTTAAGTAAAAAAAAATTAATTTTTAAATATGATTCTGGTTTTTTACAAAGACCATTATTTTGGTGTAGATCAAAAAATATTTAATGAATAATAAATGTATAATATATTTAGGTGGTTCTATTACTCAATCAATAAATTTTGAATATTTAAAGAAAAAAAAATATAAAATAATTTTGATAGATCAAAATCCAAATTGCTATTGTAAAAAATACTGTGATATATTTTTAAATTTATCTCAAACGAAATTAAAAGAAATTATTTTAAGCTTAAATAAAATTATAACTAGAAAAAAATATAGAGTAGTTGATTGCTTTGGTATAGCACACTACTCATATCCAGCTGTCAATTTGATAAAAACAAAATATATAAATAATTTTAAAAAAGATTATTTTTTAATGAATAAAGACACTCAAAAAAGAGTTTTAACAAAATATAAATTAACTCCAAATTTTTACTGTTTACCAAAAAAAGAACTATTCAAGAAAAAAAGAAATTTTTATATGAAAAAAATATACAATTTCTATAAAAAGTGTAATTACAAGATGTATCTCAAAACAAATGGTACTCACCAGGGTATAGGTATCATAAAAATGACAAAGAAAATTAATGAATCTAATTTCAAGAAACAATTTTCAAAGCAAATTTATGAAAACTTTAAATTTTCATCAAAACTCTATTTTGAAAAAGAAGCAAAAGGAACATTGTTAAACATTGATTTTGTAAAAAAACAAAATAATCAGGTATTTTTTCTACCATTAATTTTTAGAGACAAAGTAATATTATCTGGGAAAAAAAAATACTTATCAGTATTTCAATATCTAAACAATAAACAATCGATTGATAAAAATATATATAAAAAATTAGAAATTATAATAAATAAACAATTTTACAATAAGAGAGCTCTAGGTACGATAGATGCATTGGTTGATGGTGATAGATTTAATATTTTAGAAATAAGTCCACATTTCCATAACGTTAAGATACATAAGTTCTTAAATAAAAAAGAAATTTTAGACTTATACATAAATAAAAATTCTAAAATTAAAAATTTTTTTAAATCAAAATTTGGTGGTTATATTTTTTTACATGAAAAAAACAGACACACAGATCAACTTTATAAATTTGTAAAAAAATATTCAACAAAAACTATGATAGATTATATTGATATGAAGACAAGAGAAAGCTATCTTAAAACGCACGCATTTGTAAATAACACTTTTCATTTAATTTATTTCAAAACAAAAACAAATAAACAAATAGAAAAAATTTCTAATTATATGGAAAAAAATAAAGATAAATTATATAAATGATAAAAAAAAATATTTTAGTCACTTGTGTTGGAGGACTTTTTTTTTACGATTTTTTAAAATGTATAAAGAATCAAGATAATTTTAATTTTAATGTAATTGGTACTG
>CACEGO010000055.1 GCA_902559075.1 uncultured Pelagibacteraceae bacterium
TTTTGGAATTTTCTTTTGTTCTTCAAAATGCTTAGGATACTTGAACTGTCTTTTCATTTAAATAAATCTAAACTCATTGACTTTTCTATTCAATACTATTTTTACTTAATAGTTCTTTGTAAATATTGTTTACTCTATGTACCTCTGTTGCAGTATTAAAATAACCTTCGTATTCTATTTTATCAGGTGTTACATCAAAGTGATAATGACCAGCGTCTCTGTCGTGTTCATACGAATGAAAATGTGTATGTTCACCAGACTCTCTTAGATTTAAATCTCCTCCAGTTGGATCGCCAGTCCAAAGAACAGTGTAACATTGTAATTTTGGTCCAACAGGTTCATAAAATTGAAGAAAATCTTTTATGCATTTCATTTGTTTTGGATCATAATACTCATGTTTGATATCTTTATAATCAGGTTGCACATGAGATTTTATTTTGCCATCTAACACTCTAAATACACCAGCAAGAGACATATGCTGATTATCTATAATATTTAGATTTTTAATTAAAGACGATCTAATTGCTTGTGGCAAAGAACCTTGTTCTCCATTTCTACCTTTAATTTTTATTTTAATAACTTTTCCTCTTTTGCCGTCAGTGTAATAAATGTTTCCAAGTCCTCCATGTTTTTTTGCAGAGTATTTTTCAACAATACATTTCTTATCTGGACTAACTCTTGCTATTATTGATCTTGACTCATCTGTTATCAAATTTTCATTAATAACTAATTCTCCACAGTGACCATCTAAACATGACATTGCACCTGATCCAGCACCTAAAGCATATGATTTCTCAGAGTTAATCATTTTGGATATTTCTTGATAATCAAATTCTGCACCGATAAATTTTGGATCATGCATATAAGGCTCTCCACCAACGTCTATTATTTTTTGATTTCCACTTATTCCTTCTGATGGACAATCCCAATCTCTAAGATTAGGACAATCTACCACCTCTACTTCAACGTTTTTGAAATTTTCAGACAATCCTTTTCTTAACGCATCTGAAATATCATCTAATGAATAATCTTTAAAATTTCCTTTTTCTATTTTTAATTGCATGATGTTAATAAGCTATTATTTATTTTGCATAATGTCTATAGATAATATATATAATTTCTATACATAAATAATTTTAAATAAGATAACGATGATTAATAAAGATTTGAAAGTAGCTGTACTGGGTGCAGGAGCAATGGGTTGCTTGTTTGGGGGATTACTTGCTGAAAAAGGTTTGAATGTAAATTTAATTGATGTCTGGAAAGAACATGTAGATGCAATTAATAAAGATGGTTTGAAAATGGATGGACATGGCGGTGATCGAGTAATCAAAGTTAAAGCCACTTCAGATCCTTCATCATTAGATAAAGTAGATGCTGTAATTGTTATGTGTAAAGCTACAGCTTTAAAGCCAGCATTAAATAGTATTAAAAATATTATAGGAGACAAGACAGTGTTCATGTCTTTTCAAAATGGTATTGGTCATGAGGCAATTATTCAAAGTATTGTGGGTAATGAAAAAGTAATTGGTGGAACAACTACTCAGGCTTCAAATATTTTAGGACCAGGACATATAATGAATCATGGTTCATTACCATCTTGGATTGGTGAGTATGAAGGAGGAATTACTGATAGAATTAAAGAAATAGCAGATACTTTTACAGCTCATAATCTTGAAATGATTGCAGCGGAAGATGTAAAAAAAAGAAAATGGATGAAACTTTTTGCTTTAACAGCAATAGGTCCATTATCTGCAATTTTTGATCTTCATCATACTGACTTATATATAAATAATAAAGCAAACGAAGTATCGCGAAGCTTGGGTAAAGAAATAATTTTAGAAACTAGAGAGGTTGCACTTGCTGATGGTGTAAATGTTTCTGAAGATGAGTGCTTATTTATGTTTAATAAAATCGTAGACTCAATGCAAACTAACAAGTCATCAATGGCTTTTGACGTTCAATACAAGAGAAAAACTGAAATAGACTTTATTAGTGGTGCGGTTTCAAAA